>JAUZPJ010000120.1 GCA_030706025.1 Bacillota bacterium
CGAGTTAGCCAACTCTTTAATCAGACTCTCTTGATCGAGAATTTCCTGAACCTGAGCAGGAATCCATTTCAAAGCCGAGATAATTCCCCCGATTTTTTCAGACGACAAGGTCCCCTTGACCTGAGCTAGATAGAGTCCGAGTAAAACCATTCCTTCGAGCTGAGTTGTATAAGCCTTCGTAGATGCGACCGCAATCTCCGGGCCTGCCCAAGTATAGATTACATCATGTGCTTCACGAGATACCGTGCTGCCCACAACGTTTGTTACAGCAACTACACGTGCTCCGCGATTTTTGGCTTCCCGGAGAGCTGCTAAAGTATCCGCTGTTTCTCCAGACTGGCTGACCACAACCACTAGGGTATGCTCATCCACCAACGGGGAGCGATAGCGAAACTCGGAGGCAATATCCACTTCCACCGGGAGAAGTGCCCAGCGCTCAATCAAGGTCTTGCCGACTAACCCAGCATGCCAAGCTGTTCCACAAGCCACAATGTAGACTTTGTTAATTTGAGCTAATTGCTCAGGGGTCAAATCCACTTCCTGGAGAACCACTTTCTCTTCTTCCAAACGACCCAACATCGTATCTTTCAAAGCACGAGGCTGCTCATGAATTTCTTTGAGCATGAAATGATCATATCCACCTTTTTCAGCGGCAACCGCATCCCACTTCACATCAAAAACTTCTTTTGTATGGGGGGTTCCTTCGAAATCTGTAACCTTTACCTCTTCATCAGTAATCACGACCATCTCGCCATCGTCTAGAATATAGACTTGGCGCGTATAGTTCAAAATTGCCGTGATGTCGCTGGCCACGAAGAACTCCCCGTCACCAAGACCCACTACCATCGGGCTGTCTTTACGAGCAGCTACAAGCTTATCTGGATCCTTGCGGCTTAAGACAACCAACGCATAGGAACCGTGAATCGTCTTTAAGACTTTGCGGACAGCCCCTTCAAGGTCTCCTTCGTAAAAATCCTCAACCAAGTGGGCCAAAACTTCTGTATCTGTTTCCGAAGCAAAAAGATGTCCCTTGGCGATAAGCATCTCCTTTAATTCTAGGTAATTCTCAATAATTCCATTATGCACAACGACAAAATCCTTACCACAATCGCCATGCGGATGAGCATTTAGGTAAGATGGACGACCATGGGTAGCCCAACGGGTATGCCCAATCCCAATTGAGGACTGGGAATAATCCGTCCCCAACTCCTCTTCCAAGGCAACCAGTTTGCCAACACTTTTGGAAACCATAATTCCCTCAGGGTCCAATACCGCAACTCCAGCCGAATCGTACCCTCTATACTCTAGTTTTTTCAAGCCATTGACCAAAATAGGAATAGCAGCCTGTTTCCCAATATATCCAACAATTCCACACATATTCTAATATCTCCTCTCAAAATAAGCGATCTGTATCTCCCTAAAAGCTACAGGATTTCTTTAGTACTGCACGATTTTCGAGCAGGGAACTTTTCTTAAGATTGTAGGTTTCGGATAAAATAAAAAGCCGCCCAGCCAGATGGACGACTTCGTTGCTTCAGATTCTTGGCACTCCAAACCAAGGGGGCCAAACAGGCACACTATCCCCTTGTCTTGTTAATTTTCCCTTTGTCCCGAAAATTACTCTTCGGTTTTAGGAAAGCTTTACGGTGACAAGCCACCGAGAGGGATCCGCCGAATCGTTCGATAACCCTCTTCCTCGTCAACCTTAATCTACACATCGATGTGGATTAAGGTCCAGGCGCTTAAATATTCATCTGCTACAACTGTCCATTTTTAATGGTTGGAATTTTTTATTAACCTTTTTCAAGA
The DNA here is from genome assembly GCA_030706025.1 of Bacillota bacterium. GTDB lineage: Bacteria > Bacillota > Desulfitobacteriia > Desulfitobacteriales > Desulfitobacteriaceae > Desulfosporosinus. The sequence continues at coordinate 1,810 of JAUZPJ010000120.1, forward strand.
TTATTTTTCTGAGTAATACTTTTTTTAAAACGTTCTCTCTTTCTTCACCTCTTTCATCATAAAACTGGCTAAGACTTATCAATAGCTTCAATGCTATCGACGATTATAATAGTATGTGAAAATTCTCCGTGTAACGGTCCATGTCTCGACAATTAAAAGGTTATTCGAATATAACGATCAAGAACATGAACCATTATACGTTATTTCACAAAAGTTACAATGGTAATCTTTACGCATCACACTCGACAATCATGTTAATAACTCCTTGAGCGAGTTGACTCAACTTTTCTTGGTCTGGGCCTTCCACCATCACCCGAATTAACGGTTCAGTACCCGATGGACGCACTAGTACCCGGCCCCGGTCACCGAGAGCTTTCTCAGCTTCTTCTACTTTGGCGAGTACTCTTTCATCCAACATTAAACGTTCTTTATGTTGTACCTTAGCATTAAGCAAGACCTGAGGTAAGCGCACCATTTGTCCAGCAAGTTCAGAGAGTGAAACTTTTCGCTCTTTAAGAACGGATAACAATTGAAGAGCGGTCAGTAATCCATCCCCGGTTGTATTATGATCTAAGAAGATAATATGTCCAGACTGTTCCCCGCCAAGCTTTGCCCCAGTCCTGAGTAATTCTTCCATAACATAACGATCTCCAACTTGAGTCTGATAGATCTTAATTCCTGCTTCCTTCAGTGCAAGATGTAAACCAAGGTTACTCATCACGGTTACTACAACGGCATTTTGGGCTAAGGTTCCCTTCTCTTTTTGGGCCAAAGCACAAATCACCATAATAAAATCCCCGTCTAAGATGGTTCCTTTTTCATCCACCACGATAAGACGGTCAGCATCTCCATCATTAGCGAGTCCCAAATCAGCACCATGTTCCAACACAGCCCGTTGTAGCTGCTCAGGATGAGTTGAACCACAACCAGCGTTAATATTCACACCGTCTGGTGTGTTAAAAATGGGAATGACCTCGACCCCAAATTCTCGCAGGACCGCGGGCCCAACATAGGATGCTGCTCCATTAGCGCAATCTAAAACGACTCTAAGCCCATCCAAGCGCCCCACTGTCGATTTGAGAAAATCGATATAACGACGCCCTGCATCAGGTACTTCAATGACCCGTCCGACTTCGCCACCGATCGGAACCTCCCAAGGTTTTTCTTCACTTAAGACAATCGTTTCGATTTCATCCTCGATAGCATCTGGCAATTTATATCCAGTCGAATCAAAAAACTTAATGCCGTTATCTTGTACAGGGTTATGAGAGGCTGAAATGACTACTCCAGCACTAACATCAAGAGTTCGTGTTAATAGAGCAATCCCCGGAGTTGGTAAAACACCCACCCGCAGAACATCCGCTCCGACAGAGCAAATACCGGCAATAAGTGCCGACTCCAACATATCTCCGGAAATCCTAGTATCTTTACCGATCACAATTCGGGGGTGTGGATGCTCTTTGCTCAATACATAAGCACCAGCTTGCCCAAGGCGAAAAGCTAGACCCGGTGTCAGCTGGCTATTAGCCACGCCACGTACTCCATCAGTCCCAAAGAGTCGACCCAAGTCTTTTCCCTCCCTTCCTCTCTAGTTTATTTATTCGTAACGCAAATGTTCTTAAAGTCTGCCTCAACTATAACATTTTCTATTTTACTCTACCTTGGCATATTGCGCCATAAGATTCTCGGCCATTCTTAACCCATCAACAGCAGCACTAGTGATACCCCCAGCATATCCGGCCCCTTCTCCTGCCGGATATAACCCTGTCATGCTTAAGGATTCCCCCTGTCCGTTACGCACGATACGAATAGGTGAACTTGTCCTTGTCTCTATCCCGGTTAAGGTCGCCATTTCTCCTGCAAAGCCTTTAATTTTACCATTAAACACTCGTAGTGCACGGTTTAGAACATCCCCTACAGGTTCCGGCAGAACAGAATGCAATTCACAAGGCACGATACCCGGGGTATAGGTCGATGGTAAGTCAAAGCGCTCCGATACGCGTCCTGCTAAGAAATCAATCGCCCGTTGGGACGGAGCCCGATAGTTCTTTCCACCTGCTAAAAACGCCTTGTGCTCCCATTCCCTTTGAAAAGCCAAGCCGGCCAAAGGATGCGTTGTTGGAAAATCGTCCGGACCAACGGTTACAACGATGGCACTGTTAGCAATTTCCGAATCCCTATTATATCCGCTCATCCCGTTTGTGACAACCCCGCCCTCTTCCGAAGCAGCTGCCACGACCTTTCCTCCGGGGCACATGCAAAAAGCGTAAGCTCCTCGACCTGTCCTCACATCCTTAAACGTCAACTGATAATCTGCCGGTCCCACATGAGGATGCTCCTCTACTCCGTACTGAGACAGATTGATCAGCGCCTGAGGGTGTTCGACACGCAGGCCTATGGCAAACGCCTTTTTTTCAAGGGCGATATTTGAATTAAATAGGAACTCATAAACATCCCGAGCGCTGTGCCCAATTGCCAAAATTGCTGCATCAGCGGGGATTTCCTCCCCACCGTTTACAACCACCCGTTCTAAATGGTCTCCCGACGATATCAAGCTGATTACCTTAGACCTAAAACGAATCTCTCCGCCTAACGATTCAATCTCTTCTCGAATTCCTTTGACCACTTGTTTAAGAATATCCGTTCCAATGTGCGGCTTAGCTAAATAACGAATTTCCGTTGGGGCTCCATGCTTAACGAAAGTCCCCAAAACGTCCGCAATTCGTCGATCCTGAATTCGGGTAGTGAGTTTACCATCCGAGAACGTTCCTGCTCCGCCTTCCCCAAATTGCACATTGCTCTCAGGGTCTAACGTCCCAGTATCCCAAAACTTCTGAACCCTGCTGGTTCGTTCCTCGATCCGGTCGCCACGCTCCAAAACGAGCGGAGTATAGCCTCTGCGAGCTAAGGCTAAGGCGGCAAAATACCCTGCCGGTCCAGCCCCGATTACCACCGGACGGGATTTGAGCCTTTTACTTGGCTTAGGCCAAAACACAGGCTCCTCAGGCAGAACTTCCTTGATCTCCGGAACCCTTGCTAAAATGCGACTCACTTCCGTATTCGGCACATTGAGAGACAACTGAAGCGTATAGACAAAGACGAGATGGGGTTTTTTACGGGCATCCAAAGAACGTCGGACGAAGCGAAGGCCGTCGATGCTTTGTTCTGGTACTCTTAACTTACGAGCGATAGTTGTCAGCAGCAAGGAATCCTCTTCTACGGGAATTCTTAAATTTGTCCATAGTAAATCCACCAAAATTATTCTCCTTTTGCCGGACGAGCTTTAATACTATAGTTTACTTGTGGGGTCGTAGGCATGGTTACCCCTGGCGGGAGCTGCCAATAAACCTTGGTATTTGGATAACTTCCAGCTTCCTGTCCAGAGGAGTCCACCCACAGTTGAATCTGACTTGAAGTCATATTCTCTAAAATATCTGAAAGACCTTCCACTACAATATCAACAGAAGGCATGGACGGATCTGTCTCAAGTCCCGTTCCAACATTTCGGATTTGAACCGATACGCCTGAGATCTTCTTTTGGATTACCCCCGGCCCGATTTGCGCAATAATACTCAAAGTAGTTCCATCAAAAAATGTTACTCCGGATGGCAAGGTCACTTTATCAATCGGTATTTGAAACGTCTTATCCTCCGCTAGGTTACTAACATCAACCGGCCCAAGATTCAAAGAATCAAAACCTTTCAAGGCCTGAGGAGTACCCAAAACCTGGACACTACTAGGAGAGGGAATTAAGGAGCGTAAGACCTTACCCTGAGCCGGTGTTCCTGTACTGCTTACTCTTAAAGGAATCATTTTTGAGGAAAGCCCCTTGCTCATAATCGGAATAATCACGTCAACCGTACTTGGATAAGCACTCAAAATGTCGGCACTTGGATTCGGCCCGAAAATAGGCTTACCCTCTTTGTTTCGAAAACTCACGGGCCGAGAAACTTGAATAGTATCCCTTGCACCCGTTGCACTGATTTCAGTGGTCACCTTGTCTAGAGTACCAAGGATAGAACTAGGCCCACGTACATTGACTGCTGAAGGCCGGACTAGCGGCGCTCCCACCTGATACCCTTCGGCAGGGGTACCCGTCACAGTGGCAACCACAGGAACCATTTTCTCTTCCACATTATCCAAAAGTAACTTTATATTGGACGGTTGAAGGTCAATTACATTTGTTCCCGGCGGGGTGTTGACTTTGATCACATAGTTGCGTTCTCCCGGAACTCCCCCTGAAAGATCAATCTGTGCGTAGATATCTTTGATATTAGCACTGGGATTAATCCCTTGCAAACGTACGCGAACCAAAGGAAGCTGGGTCATCACGACCATATTCTGAGGTAATCCATTGGCTACGAGCGGAATCGTCAAAGTCTGATCTGCAATTAGTTTATCCGTTGCCCCTTGGTTCATGACGAAAACCCAAAAGAGAACGGCAAAAAGAAACGAAATCAACTTTACTCCGAGGTTTCGCCGAAACATCTTACGCATGGGCTACCACCTCCAAAAGGGAATAATTGATAAGGGGGCACTCTTTATTTCCAGTTCCCTTAGCAACAATTCACGCAACATTTTATCGTCCATAAATCGTGTCAGTGTCCCATCAATCCCGACAGAAATAGCCCCAGTTTCTTCTGAGACCACAATAGCTAAGGCATCCGTAATTTCCGTCAATCCTAAGGCCGCTCGATGACGGGTACCCAAATCTTTTTGGATATTGGGATTTTCGGATAACGGCAGAAAACACCCGGCGGCGGCTACACGATCTTGCCGGATAATTACGGCACCATCATGGAGTGGCGTGTTCGGGATGAAGATATTAACCAAAAATTCCGAGGAAACCATGCCGTCGATTTTGATTCCGGTTTCAACAAAATCTTGTACTCCTGTTTTCCGTTCAACCACAATTAAAGCTCCTATGCGCGTTTTAGAGAGCACTTGCGTGCAACGCACCAATTCTTCCACCACTTGTTCCAACGTATCCATTTCAGGTGTCAAGGGATGACGTGTAAAAAATCTACCTCGGCCTATTTGTTCTAAAACCTTTCTAAGCTCAGGCTGAAAAACAACGGGTATGGCCACAAAAAACATCTGAAATAATTTATCCAATAACCAACTGATTGTTCTAAGCTGGAAGTACTTGGCCAGCAAAGAGACAGCCAGAAGAATCATTACTCCCTTGACCAACTGCACAGCACGCGTACGTTTAATAAGCATGTAAAATTGGTAGAAGACCACTGTCACTACCACAATGTCGATGGCGTCCAGCCATCCGAAATTACGAAATTGAGATAAGAATTCTCCCATGGTCTCCCCCCCTTTCGAGTGCTCATAAAAAACTTACGTATGTCTGTTGGATCTCTTATAATTGATTCTCTGTTTATATAAAAAACCCTTTGCTAATTCTAAACTTTTTTACTGGATTCTAAATTATCCCCAACCCTGCGAGCAATCCAAAACATCCTGTTAACATCATATCCCCAAAGGGGGCCGCTTCATACCAACCAAGCGCTTTTGCCATACTGCGGCGGGGACCAGTTACCACAACAAACTCCCAGCCTGGCTGTATTTCCGGATGAAGTGTTGCACCATGACCCCCTTGCTCAAAGACTTCCGCATTGGTTAATTCTGTTGCCTGAAAACGTTGAATGCTTTGAGCAAGAGTTTCTAAATTGAGCATACTCGTGTGGTGCTCAAAAATCCCATAAACCCTATTCCGACGAATCGCTGCGGCTAGGGTATGGGAATTTCCAATATTGACCGCTAAGATTCCTTGATTCAGGTGAGGCTTTACTAAGGGATCCGACATGATTCCCAGTAGTGCCGCTGTCCCTGTATCCGTTACTACGCACTCAGGTACGATCTCTCGAACCGCACGCATCCGTGTATATACCTCGGGAATCTCC
>JAUZPJ010000121.1 GCA_030706025.1 Bacillota bacterium
ATTAGCTCAAAACGTTCGTCCTGAGGATGGCCAACTACTGTTTCGAGTGGGTGTGACTTCGTTTACCATAGCTCTGCAAGGCTACTATAATCTATATAATGCCTTAGCTGCACTGACCGCCGCGCGCCAATTTGGTTTGAATGATCGCTTAATTGAAAAGGGGTTGCGGAAGTTTATTCCCCAAGCCGGACGAATGGAACGCTTTTACTTGCCGGAAGGAGGGGTTACGTTAACTCTTGTTAAAAACCCTACAGGGTTTGATCAAGTCATTCAGACTATGCTAGGTGTCGATAAACCCTTGCGGATTTTAATCGGAATCAATGATTTAGCTGCGGATGGACGGGATATTTCATGGCTTTGGGATGTTAATTTTGAACGCTTAGGAGTCCATGAGGCACGTATAGAACGAGTCATTTGTACAGGTCTTCGTGCCGAGGATATGGCCTTGAGACTTAAATACGCCGGAGTCTCCGTGGAAAAGCTGGTCATTGAGCATACTTTGGCTGGGGCTCTTGATGGTTTGCAAAAGAACCGCTCAGTGGAAGATGCCGCCTTTATATTACCGACATACACACTGCTTTTCCCGATGCGTGAGATCCTAGAAAGCCGCCAAAACAATGCGGATCAAACGCCTTTAGGCTCAAAGGAACGCGGAGAGGAGGCAAGCGCATGAAATTAAATATTTGTCATCTTTATCCGGATTTGCTTGACCTTTACGGAGATCGGGGTAACATTTTAGCCCTGGCCGCCCGCTGCCGTTGGCGAGGGATTGAACCCGTGATTCAACAGGCCTCTTTGGGGGAAGAATTGAACTTCATGGAGATGGATATTCTTTTTATTGGCGGTGGCTCAGACCGTGAACAAGGTCTGCTGGTTCAAGATTTAATGCGGCGGGAAGATCAACTCCGAGGTGCCATTGAGAATGGTCTTGTGGTTCTTTCTATTTGCGGCGGTTATCAAATGCTGGGGAACTATTATCAAATGGCCAATGGAGAGAAAATTCAGGGGTTGGGTATATTAGATATCAAGACGATTGCCGGAGAGAAACGCTTAATCGGAAATGTTGTTGTAGAACTCGATCAGTATGGGTTGAATTATGACCCGGATGATGTGCGGACGATGAAGGCGTCCGCACATAAACTGAGGACGTTGGTTGGATTCGAGAACCACTCAGGGAAGACCTATTTGGGTGAAGGAGTTAGGCCGTTAGGTAAGGTGTTATTTGGACATGGAAATAACGGAGAGGATAAAGACGAGGGGGTACGTTACCGGAATGTCTTCGGAACGTATTTACACGGCCCGCTTCTTCCAAAGAATCCTCATTTAGCGGATTTGTTACTGGAATTAGCGATTCAAAAGAGGGGCTGGAAAACTGACTTAAATGAACTCGACGATCACTTGGAAGTGTTAGCCCATGAAGCTATGTTGCATAAGCTCTTGAAGCAAGCCTGAATTCGATTTGTTGGCTGCACGTTTATTTCTCCAAGTTTACTTTCAAATTGGCGCAAAAAACAGTATATCAAAGGTGATATACTGTTATACTATCATCAACGAACAATACTTGAACAAGATTTATTGTTTAAATAGGCCCTTTGCCATAATTTACATTGGGAAATTGCCGTGTTTTCATGGTAAATTGACTTGATTACCCTTCTTCTTCGTTGACACTTTTTTACCTTGCTGTCTATAATAGAGTATAGCTTTGGCTAAATGACTTGGGGGTGCTTATGTTGGCAGAAAGTAAACGGATTATGATCAGTTTGCCCGAGAGTTTGCTTGCGGAAGTAGACGGGATCGTTACAGTGGAGAAACGAAATCGCAGCGAATTTATTCGAGAAGCGCTTAACAACATCCTTCATGAACGCCGTAAAAAAGGAATACACGAGCAGATGCGTAAAGGGTACTTAGAAATGGCGCAGCTGAATTTATCGATAGCTAGAGAGTTGTTTTCAGCCGAACAGGAAGTATTAGAGTGTTATGAAGTAACGATGGTGGAGTGCCAGAGATGATCATAAAACGCGGGGAGATTTATTACGCAGAGCTTAACCCCGTCGTCGGCTCAGAACAGGGAGGAACTCGTCCAGTCCTTGTGATTCAAAATGACATTGGGAATCAATTCAGCCCGACGACAATTATTGCCGCTATCACTTCACAGATCGCAAAGGCGAAATTACCCACTCACGTGGAAGTTAGAGCTAAACGAAGTGGCTTAGAACGAGATTCCGTTATTTTGACAGAACAGATTCGGACGATTGATAAAAGTCGTCTTAAGGAAAAAGTAGCTGTCCTAGATGAAGAGGTAATGCTCAGGGTGGATCAAGCGATTGAGATTAGTCTAGGGTTAGCGGATATTTAAGATATGCTTAAAAAAAGAGGAAGGCAGCGTAGCGGAGCAAAACCGACGCTGTTTTTGTTTGTCCCTTTTAGAGAGTACTACGTAATTTTAAGGTTTATCGTTACTATAAAGAGGAGGGTTAAAGATGTTCAATAAACCTATTGTGGGTATTACAGCGGCACATTGTGCTGAAGAATTGAAAACCTTTCCACGACAGTACTACGTTGAGAGTATTAAAAATGCGGGCGCGATCCCTTTTATTATTCCCCCCGTTCGGACTAGGGAAGAAGCTGAGGACGTTCTAAAATTGCTTAGCGGTTTGGTCTTAACGGGTGGAGGGGATATTTCCCCCATATACCTGAAGGAAGATCCTCGACGAGGTATTGGTGCATGTTTTCCCGAGCGGGATCTCAGCGAAATGTTACTGACTCAATTGGCCCTGCAACAAAATCTCCCGCTGCTGGGAATTTGTCGAGGAATCCAAGTTTTAGCGGTAGCGGCAGGCGGGAAAATCTATCAGGATATTAACAGTCAATACCCAAGCGCAATGCTGCATAGTCAAACTGCCCCCCGACAATATGCTTGGCACGATGTGACGATTGTAGAGGATTCGCTTCTTTTTCACCTGCTAGAGAAGCCGAAAATAGGGGTCAACAGTCTACATCATCAAGCTGTATCAGAACTTCCGCAGGGATTTATCCATTGTGCGCTCGCTGCTGATGGAATTATCGAAGGAATTGAGAAGTCTGACGCCAAGTTTTGCCTTGGGGTTCAGTGGCACCCTGAGAGTATGGAAACAGAAGTACACAGTAAGGCTTTGTTTAGGGGATTTGTAGAAGCCTGTTTATAGACTATAACAAAACGAAGGCACCTGCCGTCCATAGCAGGTGCCTTCTCCATTTTTGGTTTCGCGCCAATCTGCGCGATCTCAATGTCAGCTCATTGAGTAGTTTAGAACATTGAGACCTCTTTGTCAACCTAAGATTCTTGAAGATTGTGTCATCACCATTTCATAAGTTCAGATGCATAAATTGTTAGAATTCGCTGAAACTAAATGTATCATTCAAGGAGGTGCTTTTATGCCGTTACAACTTAGTCAAAAGGAAAGAATGTTTTTGCAAGACCTCAGTCATCATGAACAACTTTGTGTCCAGAAATACAACAAATACGCCAACGAAGCGCAAGAGCCTCAGCTTAAACAGCTCTTTCAGACCCATTCTTCTCATGAGCAACAACATTATAACACGATCAACCAACTATTAAACGGACAAGCCCCAAGCATGAGTCAAGGACAACAAGGGAACAATCAACAACAACAGGCATCCATGCCCGCGGGACAAGGGATGCAAGCCCAAGCAGGCGGCGCATTTAATCAAAACGATGCTCAATTGGCTAACGACATGCTTTCAACAGAGAAGTATATCTCGAGTACCTATGATACAGCAATCTTTGAATTCCAGGATACGAATGTGCGTCAAGCCTTAAATCACATTCAGTCAGAAGAACAAAAACATGGGGAAGATCTCTTTAATTATATGAAATCTCACGGTATGTACAATGTCCAGTAAATAATTATTAGATCCATTGTACTTTAACAATAGGGTTACTAGTTTTGACTCAGGAGCTATTTAACCCGATTCTCACTTCTATAAGTGAAAGTACCATGCTCTGCTTCGAGTAGACACCTACTTCGTTGCAGAGTGTTCTTTTTTTAAAGTCATTTTCTTGCATTATTAACCATTCTTCAAGACATAATAACGGTGGTGACGAAGGAGGTATAACTATGACCGTTGCTTCTCAAGTTAAACAAACTCTTGCGAGTTTGAAAGGGGCACGTGGAACCTTAAGAGTGTATAGTACACAAACACGAGATGAAGAGACTAGGGCGATTTATACGGATGCAATCGAGGTAACCAGTGCTGTCATTAAAGATATGGAAACTCGATTGCAGACATTAGAGTTTGAGGAGCCCCAATATAAAGGAAACTAAGGAGAAGACGGTAATTAAAGGCAGGGATACATATGCAAGAATGGGCGCAGATACTATTAAAATCAGTCGCTTTGTTTATCTTAGTTTGGGCCGCTGTCAGGCTTATGGGCAAAAGGAGTATGAGCCAGCTTAATCCGTTTAATTTTATTAGTTATATTGTAATTGCCATTGTAGCTTCACTGATGTCTTTAAACCTTATCAATCTTTTCTTAGGGTTCATTGCCTTGCTGGTATGGGTTGGGTTTCCAATTGCTCTGGATTACCTTTCAATCAAGAGCAGGTTAATGCATCAGTTAATTAACGGAAAAGAAGCTGTGTTAATAAAACATGGCAAGATTATGGAAGATAATCTTATGCGTGCACGAATGACTGGGGAAGACCTATTAGCTCACCTTCGTTCTAAGAACGCGTTCAACATGGCAGATGTGGAATTTGCAGTGATGGAGACCAATGGTACCATCAATCCTTATTTAAAGTCAGATAAAAAACCGGTTACTCCCCACGATCTTGGAAATAAAGTTGCGCCTCAAGCGGAGCCTCAAACAATAGCCCTGGATGGGAACATGTTGGAGGAACCTTTGGCTTCCTTAGGACTCAACCCACAGTGGTTAAGTACCGAGCTTGATAAGATGGGAATTTCCTTGGAGAATGTTTTTCTTGGTCAGGTCGATTCATCAGGGGATCTATATCTTGACCTCTTTGACGATGCCGTGGAAATCCCACAACCAACCGTTAAAGAAATGCTTTATGCCACCCTGGAGAAAAGCCAGGCAGATTTAGAAACGTATGCCCTACAAACTGAGGATACTGAAGCAAAAGCCATGTTTTCCGAGAATTCACGAAGACTTGAGGATCTCCTCAATAAATTACGTCCCTACTTATTACATTAAGAGGTGCTGTCATGTCTATTAAAAAGAAGAAAAAGCTTTCTCCGACCCAGCAGGAATACCAACAATTTGCTCAAGAACGAGAGCCGAAACGTCCGATTTTTTTAAACTGTCTCAAGGCTTTTTTAGTCGGCGGGATTATATGCACTCTCAGTCAAGCCCTACAGATGTTTTTTGTTAAGTATTTGCACTTATCTCAAGAAAAAGCCGCAAACCCTACTGTGGCAGTTGTTATTATCGTCACTGTTTTGCTGACGGGTCTCGGTGTTTTTGATCATATAGCCCAATTTGCTGGGGCAGGTACCGTTATTCCGATTACTGGTTTTGCCAATACCATCGCTTCCGCTTCCATTGAACATCAAAGTGAAGGTTATGTTCTGGGAGTCGGGGGAAATATGTTTAAACTCGCAGGTCCGGTCATCGTTTATGGTGTCTTCTCTGCCTTTGTCGTTTCCCTAGTGGTAATAAGTTTAAGAGCATTGGGTGTGATGTAAATGTTAAAAGGGCATCAAACTTGGGTTTTTGAGAAAAGGCCGACCATTATCGCTTCAGCTGCAGTTGGGGGGCCCTATGAAGCAAAAGGCCCACTAGCGGCTGATTTTGACCTTCTCCATGGGGATATCCGACTCGGACAGGATAGTTATGAAAAGGCTGAACAAAAACTGCAAGAACAGGCCAGTGAAACAGCCATTAAAAAGGCCAAGATGAAAAAGGAAGATGTTCAGTTTTTATTCAGCGGGGATTTAATTAACCAGATTATACCCAGCAGTTTTGCAGCTCGTACTTTATCCATCCCTTATCTGGGGCTTTATGGGGCTTGTTCTACCTCAATGGAAGGATTGTCACTTGCCTCCCTACTTATCGATAGTAAATTTGCCAGGAATGCGTTAGTCTGCGCATCGAGTCATAATGCGGCCTCAGAAAAACAGTATAGGTATCCGACGGAGTATGGTTCCCAGAAACCGCCCACAGCTCAGTGGACAGTCACAGGATCTGGTGCCGCACTGGTTGCCGATCACGGAGATGGTCCTAAGGTAACTGCATCAACGATAGGGCGTGTCATAGATATGGGCCTTACAGACCCTTTCAATATGGGTGCAGCAATGGCTCCAGCAGCCGTTGATACGCTTGAAGCTCATTTTAGGGATTTAGATCGCAGCCCGAGTTACTATGACCTGATTGCCACGGGTGACTTGGGTAGAGTCGGGCATAGGATTGCAAGTGACTTATTAAGAAAGCATGGTCATACAATACCGGAAGAAATCTTTACGGACTGCGGGATTTTAATCTACAAGGAAGATCAACCTGTTGTAATGGCCGGAGGAAGTGGATGTGGTTGTTGTGCTGTAACGACGTTTGGTCACTTTCTGAATCGCATGCGTAAGAAAGAGCTAAGAAAGATATTAGTTGTAGCAACCGGTGCGTTATTATCTCCAATGTCATTTCAGCAGAAAGAAAGTATTCCTTGTGTTGCCCATGCTGTCAGCATTGAGATCTAGAGGAGATGGTCATGTAATGGAAAAACTATTATGGGCTTTTATCATAGGCGGTTTAATTTGTGTCGTCGGACAGATATTGCTTGATGGTCTAAAGTTAACCCCTGCCCATACAACATGTGCCCTAGTCGTCGTAGGAGCAGTTCTTGGCGGATTGGGTCTTTATGATCCCCTTGTAAAATTTGCTGGTGCAGGGGCCTCAATACCTATAAGCAGTTTTGGCAATTCCTTAGTAAAGGGTGCTTTAAGGGAATTTGATTCATCGGGTACAATCGGGGTTCTAACGGGTATCTTTCAGATAACGAGTGCAGGCATATCCGCCGCCATTATCTTTGGCTTCCTCGGGGCACTTATTTTTAGACCTAAAGGTTAAATTTTAAGTCCAAGGGTTAAATGCACAGATTACTCTGTGAAGGAGGTGACAAAAATGACAGTTGGTACACAAATGCAGCAGGCTATTGCGACAGTACAAAGTGCAGCAGCAACAATGAAGACCTTCTCTTTAGAAACTCAAGATCAACAAGCTAAGAAAACGTTTGAGAAACTCGCTCAAACATTTGATTCAGCACTTAATGAGCTAAAAGGAAGAGAAGATTACATTAAGGGACAGGAACCTCAGTACAAACAATAATTTAATGAGTACAGATATAGGAGGATTTTTCAATCCTACTGTATCTGTACTCGTTCAACCTCATGGAATTATTATCGATATTATAGTTGCTATACCACTTTGAAAGTCGGATTAAAGAATAATGTATCTACTTAGTCAGAATTTCACGTGAGGTGATATGATTGATCTGGTATCTTATTGTATTAGCTCTATTGGGGCTGCTTACGGCTCAACTCATTGTTATTCTGGAAAGTAGTAATCCTGAAAAAAC
>JAUZPJ010000122.1 GCA_030706025.1 Bacillota bacterium
ATTATCAATTGAAATATACTCATCGGCACAATGTATCACTTCAGGTTCACCTGGAAAAACGGGTCCAAAGGCAACCCCTTGTGGCAGTGCTTTAGCGTAAGTTCCCCCACCTATCGCAAAAGCAAAAGGTTCAAGCCCTGTGACATCGGCATATGCTTTAAGTAAAGATTGAACTAAGTGGCTATCTTTTGGAACGTGGTGCGATTTCTGATGAGTTAAAACTTTAATACTGAATTGCTCGGTCTGAGCGATCCTTTCAATTGGTTGAATAATGTCACCCAATTGAAATGTAACAGGATAGCGTATATCAATTACGAAATGAACATTGTCTGGTGTCAAATCGATAATCCCTAAATTAAGTGAAAGTTTACCAGACGGTTCATCACTTAGGGCGATACCAAAACCTTCACCGTAAAAACCTGTACCTGGGTACTTCAGAATATAATTGAGCACGTGCAGCTCTTCAGGAAGCAAAGGTAATGTCCGAAGAAACTGTAACGCGTAGATAATCGAATTTTTACCATTTTGGGGAAGGCTTCCGTGGGCCCCAACTCCTTTAAATGTCAGCTTGAGTTCATCATGACTTACAAGATTGAGTATGCCGCTAACACCATCCGGAAAAGAGAAGTCTTCCAATTGCTTAGCAACGACCTCGCCGGCGATTCCCTTTAAAGTAACGTCACATACATCCGGAACGACGTTAGCCCGTTCCCCACCCCGAACACTGACAATATGCATAAATGGATTTGCATAGGTTTTGCTCAATTCAAGATGAAGAATTCCCTTTTCTGCATGAATTATTGGGAACTCCGCATCGGGTGCAAATCCAATTTGCGGAACTTCCTCCTTCTTAAAATAATAATCCATATCTGCCCATCCAGATTCCTCATCCGTCCCTAATATTAAACGAACTCTCTTGTTCAAAGGGATTTTAGCATCTTTTATAGCCTTCATTGCGAAAAGTGCCGTTAGGGTTGGCCCTTTATCGTCTAATGCTCCACGGCCTAGAATCCTGCCGTCTTTTATAGTCCCGCTATAGGGAGGGACCGACCATCCATCCCCTTCTGGTACAACATCAATATGTCCAAGAATCCCCAATAGGTCCCCTTCGCCCATTTCTATATGGCCTGCATACCCTTCTACATTTTTAACAACAAAGCCAAATTCCTGACCTAATGCCAGCGTCCACTCTAAAGCTTCCCTGACACCGGGACCGAATGGGGCCCCTTGGGCAGCATGTTCGACGTCTTTAACACTCTTAATTCGGATGCATGCTTGTATGGCCGCAATCATATCTTCTTTCATTGAATCGATCTGTTGGTCGAGACGCATTCTATATTCCTCCCCTTAATTCGTTTGATTACTACATCTAGCATACCCAGATTACGAAGTTGGACGTGAAATTTCATGGAGTTAAAGAAGAAAATTTAACGTCGATAGTTGTACCCTTCGTCACGACTTTGCCAGCTAGAGGTGATTGTTGGCCGACCAAACCGCTGCCCGAAAAGTTAAAATGAAGTTCGGATTTTGAAAGTATTTCTCCAACTTGGCGCATTGTCATACCGGTTAGATCCGGTACGATAACTTCTCCACCTACGGGTGAACGTTCTGGCGTAACTGGTTTAGGTGAGGGCCTAACGGCAGTATCACTGGGAGAAATCGTAACTGAGCTTTGTGTGTCGTTGGCCACCGGAAGACCATAATATTGTAAGGTCCCTTCGATAATGGCTTTAGCTGGAGGTCCACCCAATGTTCCCCCTTGATGACCTTCAGCCGATTTTGGTGTATCAATAATTACTAATACCGCTATTTTAGGATTTTCTGCGGGGGCGAAAGCTGTGAAAGAGGCAATAAAATCCGTCGTTGAATATGCTCCGGTCTTAGTGTCCACCTTCTGTGCTGTTCCTGTTTTACCTGCAACCTTTATACCCGGAATCTGGGCAAGATGTCCTGTTCCATTTGATACAACTTGTTCAAGAACGTTTGTCATTTGTGAAGCAGTTGTTTTAGAAATGACCTGACGTACGGGGGTTGGCTTTTGTTGTCGAACGAGCTGCCCATTAGGCGTCAAAATTTTGTCTACGATATATGGGCGATAAAGAGTCCCTCCATTGGCCACAGCAGAAATTGCCGACAACAGTTGGATTGGTGTAACTGAATTGGCTTGTCCAAAAGACATCGTTGCAAGGTCAATGTCGCGGGCTTTGTCCTGTGGAACTAGTAGTCCACTTTCTTCGCCCGTAATGTCGACTCCAGTTTTAGAGCCAAAACCAAATGCTTTTAAATACGTATAAAAAGAATCTTTACCTAATTTCATTCCTACTTGTGCAAGTACGACATTTGAGGACAACTCCATCCCTTGTGTAAAAGTCGGGTTACCATGTGGCTTCTGATCGGAGTCCCAGTTCGTAATTAATCGTGGTGGTATTCTTAGATAGCCGGGATCGGGAAATGTGTCATCTGGACGAACAGCTCCTTCCTCTAAAGCCGCTGATCCTGTGATGATTTTAAACGTTGATCCTGGTTCATAGGACATTCCAATTGCTAGATTGCGGCGAGCTTCGGGTGTCGCTTTAGAGTAATCTGTGGGATCAAAAGTAGGACGGGAGCCCATACCCAAAATTTTACCCGTCATAGGATCCATAGCTAGTATCGTAACACTATTGGCATTTGTCGCTTGCTCAATTTTATCAAGTTGCTGCTCGACAAAATATTGAATCGTAGAATCCAAAGTAAGAGAGATTGAGTTCCCGGGGTTAGATGGATCGTTTTGATGAAGAGTGTCCAGGATAGAACGAGCTCTAGTATCTTGTTCTTCCGATTGGAAACCGGGATTACCAAACAATTCTTTATCGTAATAAGACTCTATTCCTTCTACTCCATGACCGTCTTGATTCACAATACCGAGTGCTGAGGCCGCAAATTTTCCCATAGGATAGACACGTTTCTTTTCATCATTATATCCGACCCCGGGGATTTTAAGAGCCATGATTTCATCGGCTTTGCTCATCTCGACTTGATGGGCTATACTAACCCAAGATAAATTTTTATTAAATTTATCTAGTAAATCCTGTGTGCTAATCCCCAGGATGTTTCCTAGTTCCTTTGCAACCTCCTCTTTTGAACTTTTAAACTTCTTTTTACTAATTAAATCCCCCAATGTCTTAGGATCTGCGTAAATTTCTCTAACAGGAATGCTCTGGGCTAAAACATTTCCTTGAGCATCATAAATAGTGCCTCTTTCCGGACGAAGACTTTCATCACTTGTCCTACGCTCTATTCCTTTTGCTTTTAGCTCGGACGCTTGGACGACTTGAAGGATGACAAGTCTCCCTAACACAAGAAAAACTACCGCAAGCAATAGAAATTGTACCATCCTATCACGCGAAAAATAGCTAACTCTATGTTTACCTTTATTTCTCAAAAGCGTCCCCTCTTTTCTATTTTACATTATAGCATTTACCAACCTTCTTCATAGTCCTTTTAAGAAATCTTAGGCCTAGAAATGGTACTATGTAGCACCCTTTAACCATATGCACCATACAATAGCAATAAAAATGAATTAAAAGAAAGGAGATCTATTATATGAATAGTCCTCAAGAGATCGCCACTCAAATTACTATTGCTTGGCTGAATACATTTGCAATAGTAACTAAAGAATTGGGCCACGTAGATCAACATATTCCGACTCCTCAGGAAGTAAGTGAGTTTTTTACCAAGATACATTATACAGCACAACAGACCAATACTTAGAGCGAAAGTCACACATAAATTGATCTAAAAGAGCTCACGTTTTCTTAACTATCGATGGCATTTTTTAAGCCACCTTGCTAAGAAACCGCAAGCTCTTGATTGTATTTTGTCCCTTTGGCAGGACAAAATATGCCACAAAAAAGAGGTATTTTATGTAACTTTCGGACACCTAAACCAAATTGAGCTATTTTAGTCAATGTAACTATGCCTTCGATAAAGCAACACTTGTTAACGTTCCCGTAATCAGTCCTCCTAGATGGGCAAAATTGTCGATTCCGGGCTGAAGTAGACCAAATGCGAGATTAACAAGAATTACGACAATCAGGTTAATTCCTAATCCGGATTTCCAAAGGTTTGGCTTTTGATAACTAAAAAATAGAAGAGCACCTAATAACCCAAAAATTGCTCCAGATGCCCCTGCAGAGAGGGCCGTAGAGAATAAAAAGCTCGCAATTGATCCACCAAGACCACTCAAGATATAAATCATTGAAAACCGAAGATGCCCAAAACTTTCTTCGGCTAAGGGACCTAGGGACCACAAAGCGTAGAGGTTAAAAACAAGGTGTAAGATGCCTATATGAATAAACATACTTGTTAAAAAACGCCAGATCTCGCCTGCTTGAATTAAGGAATTGACTTTAGCCCCAAAAGCTATTAGGACACGCTGATCAGTTGATCCTCCGGTAAGGCTCATCAAGAGAAAGACAAGAAGGTTAATTCCTAGGAATGCGTAGGTTATTAGTGGGACGAAACGCTTCCCTACTCGGGAATTCGTCTCCAGATAAACCGTTTTTCCAGTAGCAAGTTGCTTTAACCAGTGGGGAATTTTTTGATCGTTAGTTGGTGGAAACGGAAAAAGGTTACCTTTTTGTGTATCCCAATACCAAAGCTGGACATCAAGAAAATGATGTTGCTTCAAGTGTGAAGAATCAACTCCCTCGGGACAAAAGACAATAACGTCCCATTGAAAAATATTGTTATAACTACAAATCCACGGCTTAAATTCCTGCGGAAGTTCACTGAAATTGCCAAATAGTAACCCTCTTTGCTGCAAACCGTTTGTTGCACAAACCCAGTTTCTGTCTAATGGCACAATCGTCCACCCTGACTGATGAAGGTTATTTAAAATTAGTTCGAACATAGTCTCACCTCAGGTGTTAAATCTCCCCTAAAACTCCTCGCAAAAGACTTGGAATGCCATAATCATTTTTTCCGGCGCCATACCCGACATTTAGCAGTCTCATCTCCGGAAATGCAGATTGTTGAGCCAATGCACGAATGAGTGAGGCCCCAGTTGGGGTAATAAGTTCGCCTGTGATCCCTGATTCCCTCAATTTAAAGCCCCGCAGAAGCATTAATGTAGCTGGGGCTGGCAGGGGTAAAGTTCCATGAGCGCATTGGACAAAACCATGTGACCAGGGAAGCGTAGAGACTTTAATCGAGTCAATATCAAGAAGGTCCAGAGCGATACAAGTCCCCACGATATCAACAAGAGAATCAACCGCTCCAACTTCATGAAAATGGACCTTGTCAAGCGTTGTTCCATGAACATGGGCCTCTGCCTCCGCTAAAACATTAAAGACTTGAAGAGCACCTTTTTGTGAACGCTCTGATAAATTACCGCTTAAAATCATTTTTTGAATATCCGGAAGATGACGATGATGATGCTCGTGGTCATGCTCTTGATCATGCTGTGCATCGTGGGTATGTGCATGAATATTATCGGGAATAACAACATCTATGTTTGTCGCTTGGATTCCTTGGACTTGACGAAAACCCACCTCAAGAGCAAACTCCGTTAATCCTATCGAGTGAAGTTGATCAACAATTATTTTCGGATCAGCTCCCAGAGCAATCAATGATCCAAGAGCCATGTCCCCACTAATTCCTGCAAAAGTATCCCAATATAAGATTTTCAAGTCAAATTCCTCCCTATTTATCTTTCGTTATACGGCGTACAATAGCGGAGGCTAATGAGGCTGCCCCAAAGCCGTTATCAATATTAACAACTCCAACACCAGAGGCACAACTATTTAACATACTAAGTAAGGTAGCTAAACCTTGAAAATGAGCACCATAGCCAACACTGGTTGGTACTGCGATAACCGGTTGTTCGACTAATCCTCCAACGACACTTGCTAATGCGCCTTCCATTCCTGCAACAACAATAAGAACCTCCGCACGATCCATAAGCTCTCGCTGATCAAGCAGTCTATGTATACCTGCCACTCCAACATCGAAAAGTGTATCCACTTCGTGTCCCATATAACGAGCTGTCAGCCACGCTTCCTGAGCAACAGGTAAGTCGGCTGTTCCAGCCGTCATAATGAGAATCCTACCTGAAATAGTAGGCTCAGTTAGCGGTCGCAACAAAAGACAACGTGCTAAAGAATCATACTGTGCATTGGGGAAATGAGGCAAAATCTTATTGGCGTTTTCAATGTCGAGACGTGTCGCTAATACATTTTTAGCCTTCACACACAAGTGATTTAATATAGAAATTATATGGTCAGGTTGTTTGCCTTGACAAAAAACTACTTCAGATTGTCCAGTACGAAGTGCCCGATGGTGATCCAAACGTGCAAACCCTAAATCTTCATAGGGAAGATTTTTTAATTGATTTAAGGCATCCTTTGGAGAGCATAGACCCTGATGAACAGATTCAAGGAGGGCTTTTATTGACTCCTCGTTCATACTCAAGCCTCCAGTTTATTAGGGTTTAGGCTGCCAGAACGCAAGCCCAATAAGTCTAAAGTAACAAATTTAAAACCTGTGTTCAGTAATGG
Source organism: Bacillota bacterium (assembly GCA_030706025.1). GTDB lineage: Bacteria > Bacillota > Desulfitobacteriia > Desulfitobacteriales > Desulfitobacteriaceae > Desulfosporosinus. The sequence goes on from JAUZPJ010000122.1 coordinate 6,540, forward strand.
AACAGTAATTTCAGAGCATTCCTGGACGAATTTAGAAAAGACCTCCACAGGAATCTCGATACGGGCTATATCATCGTGTACCCGGACACGGCATTCTATATATCCCTTGTCATGAAGAATCGCTTCGGCCTGCTCAATACGTTGAAGGAGTTCAGCAGTAATCGAATCCCCGAAGGGAACCCTCGAAGCCAAACAAGCCATGGATGGTTTGTTCCAGGTTCGAAGGTTTCTGCGTTGGGATAATACCCGAATTTCTGCTTTTGTCAAGCCCACTTCCAGAAGAGGACTCAAAATCCCTAACTCTTGAAGAGCTACTCTTCCGGGACGATAATCCATGACATCCGAAGCATTTGTACCTTCAATTACCGTTAAATAACCAGTTTGCTGACCAGATAGCAAAAATTTTTCGAAAAGTTTCCTTTTGCAGAAATAACAGCGATCGGGAGGATTTTCTCGAAACTCTTTTGATGCTAAGATATCTATATCAATCACATCTACAGGAAATTTATAATGCTCTACTAGAGCCAAGGCTTCTTTTTCCTCTTGGGAAGAAATCATGACTCCACGTGCAAATACCGCTTTGCAATTACCGCCTAGAGCCTCTATGGCAATGGATAGCAGATATGTAGAGTCTACACCACCCGAAAAAGCAACTAAGACTTTACGTAATGATTTTAATCGTTTGATAAGTTCTTCTTCTTTTTTATAGGCATTCTCTTTTATTATTTTATCCATCCTTCACTAATCCCTTCACTTTCCTATTCTATCTATAAGATATATTGATGTCAAAGAACTTGATAGACTTATCATTAAAAATCAAAATCAAAGAGCAGAGGTAGCATAAAGCCTTCCTCTGCTTTTTGATTATCTATCAAATAAACTATTAATTTATAACTTAGGTTACATAAACCAATTAACCGTTTTTCCAGGAGACCCCAAATCCACCTCTTGGGTATTTCCAGTTAATATTGCCAAATGGGCAGCCTATCAGACAAGTACCACACTCAAGACATCCCTCATAACCTACGGAAATTCGTTTCTCTTC
>JAUZPJ010000123.1 GCA_030706025.1 Bacillota bacterium
CATCTTCTTTTGTAAGTCTCTTTAGCTTCAGCCAAGCATCTTTGTCGAGTTCGGCGGAAAACATCTCCCTTGCTCGATCCACTAGGTTATGTGCTTCATCGACCAAAAGGGTGTACTCTCCCCCTTCGAGGAAGAAACGCCTTAAATAAACACGGGGATCAAATACATAATTATAATCGCAAATGACTACATCCGCCCAATTGGCCATTTCCAAGGAAAACTCGAAAGGACAAAGACTATGCTTACGTGCGTATTCCTCGATCACTTGCCGCGTCCATGCATCTTCCCCAAACAGATCTTCCACCGCTGGTCGCAGCCGATCATAATATCCTTGTGCGAAGGGACAGTCCTCGGTCAAGCATGCTGCCTCGGGGAGAAAACATAGTTTTTGTTTAGCCGTTAATGTCAAGCGTTTTATCGCTAGTCCATGCTCTTGCAAATCACTAAGAGCTCTTTCGGCAACTGTCCGGGTAATAGTTTTCGCAGTGAGATAAAAAATTTGTTCTGTTAACCCCTCGGCCATCCCTTTAAGAGCAGGGAACAAAGTGCCCATGGTTTTACCGATACCCGTGGGGGCCTGAGCAAATAACTTTTGGCTTTGTTTTATGGTCTGATAAACTGCTACTACTAATTCTCGTTGTCCTGGTCTGTAAGTATCAAATGGGAATTTCATGATACTGATGCTGGCATCTCTCCGCAGCGCCCACTCTTGCAGATAGCTGGCCCAAATCAAATAACGCTCCACTAAGCCAAAGAAAAACTCCGACAACTCTGTGTAAAAAAAACTCCTCGTAAATTTCTTTGTTTCACCAGTATCTAACTGAAAATAGGTAAGCTGGGCCTCAACCGTTGCTAAATCTTTTTGAACAGCATACATAAAGGCATAGCACTGAGCTTGTGCCCAGTGCAAATTATTAAACGATTCATCAATTAGGTTTAAATCCAGCGAAGTGGTTTTAATTTCATCGATACATACACCTGATTCTTTTGTTATAACGCCATCGGCACGGCCCTTGATTTCTAGGCAGAGATTTTCACTCAAACCAATCGGTCGATGCACCTTTTGGTTAGGGTAGATATAACTTAACGCTACTTCATGCTCGTACTCCGCTCCGCCTATTTTTTGAACATATTGATGTGCTTTTATCCCCTCTAAGGCCCGTGAAGCTCCGATTGTGCCTGGTAACAAATCCCCTTGCCTGAGCACAAACTCGACTAGATTCCGTACCGATACCTTAATTGTTGTCACATTCACTAGTTCCTTCCAGACGAGAGTCTTCGTTTCTTTTTGATTATACCAATTTGCTACTAAAAAGCCTATTAGAAAAAAACTCTCTAAATCTACTTGGGATCGTATACAAGTCGTCAATCGTCCACAAACTACACTATAACCCAGACATTGGAAGGGCACTTTCCCTTCTCTTGACCAATTCTTGACAACTTTATCATATAGTACACAGATTTTCCGGAATTATGGGTAGTATACTTTATAACTGTAAATAGGTTCTTACAGGAAAGGATTGACAATGCCAAATTTAAATTTTGCCGAGGAAAAAGACTTTAAAAAACGAACTATAACTACAAGTAACTCCAGTAGACTAACTTTTTTAGACCGAACCCGTGGTTTAATTATGCTTTTTATGGCCTTGGATCACGCCCTGTTTTTTTGGAGCAGTGGACGTATTAATAATGAGGGGTTACCACTTTTAGTGAAAGGTACAGTGACCTATAATCCGCTGGGAAACACAAGTCTCTTGGCCTCTCTAATTATGGTGCTCTCAAGTATCTGTGCACCAGGTTTCCTCTTTATTGCCGGTTACGTTTTGGCTCTATCCCTCAAAAAGCGGGAATTAGCCGGCATGCCTGATTCAAACATCAGCCATCATTTATGGCAAAGAGGTATACTTCTCCTTTTAATACAAGTCTTCATCGCTTCACCAGCCTTTAATTTACCGATGGTTATTAAAGCAGGATCCCTAACTTCAGTAACTTTAGGAACATTTATGTCGTTAAGCATTTTGTCTACGTTCGGTTTAAGCTTTCTCGTACTCATGCTTGTCCGCCATGTTTCGCCTTGGAGGATTTTAGGAGTATCTACCCTGCTGTATTTAATGAGTCAATTATTCCTGCCTAGTTTTGCGGTTAATTTCCCATCTAATCAAACTCTGGAACAAGCTTTGCAAAATATCCTTGTTTTACCTGTTCCTTTTTCACCGGACTTTCTAGTCAATAATAACTTTCCACTAATCCCCTGGTTCTTCCCGATGGCCCTTGGTTGGCTATATGGACACACATATTCTGAAAAACGGGGTGTTGCTTACGAGGCAAGAAGATTTGCCCTATCCGGATTCGGCAGCGTAACACTCTTTATTATTTTCCGTCTTGCTGGGATCGGAGATTATCTTCATCCTAATGGAACCCTTCAGGGCTTTTTTGGACTTTCTAAATACCCCCCCAGCCCTGATTATTTTCTACTCTATCTGGGAATTGTCTTCTTGCTGTTTTTCATATTTTACAAACTTCCTCAATCCTCTAGATTGGGTTGGGTTTTAGAGAACTTTGGGAAAGCGCCACTTTTCTTCTATAATACTCATCTTTGGCTTTACGCTGCTATACCAGCCCTAATGGCTAATTTCAACGGGTACTCATTAAGCTTTGGGGTGATAATCTGGCTAATTGGCTTGATCATTCTTTATCCGCTTTGTCGTGGATATATAACATGGAAATCCTCCAAAAGAGTTAGCGTTTCTTATTCAAGACTTCTGGACCCAAGCTATATCTGGAAAGGATTGAGGTAAACCTGTGATTTCTTCTTCGGATTTCAGAACAATTAGATCGTTGGAATGGCCAACGAAAAACATCTATAAACTATGCTTTACATTAATCATCCTATTTTCAATTTTTGCACCCAACAGACCTGCCCACTACGTTTACCTCTTGTTGACTGCAGCATGTTGGGGAGTCCAGAACGATCTTTCAGCAATTTCATGGAAACGTTTTTTAAAGATCGGAATCCCTTTAGTTATGTTTCCGATTCTATTGTGGCGGTATTTTCCCCCTATTTGGAATGAGGTAGTTTATTGGCAGTTAGGAACACGGGTTCACCTTATAGATCTAAATAATTTATTTAGATCTATTCCCGGAAATGACGGCTGGATGTTTCGAATCTTCCAAACCCCCTGGCTAACAGACTATTTTCGTTGGATTTATGCCAATGGTTTTACTCTTCCTGTTCTCATCCCCGTTTTCCGTTCCTTTCTAGCCAAGGATTCTCTTAAAATGATTCGCTATAGTTTATCAGCTCATGTCTTACAATTCATTCTTATTTTCCCTTTTTATTTAACAATTCATGTTAATGAGGTATGGTACGTACTGGGGCAACCCGATGGAATGGCCCGTAACCTTTCTGCAGCAGATGCAGCTGTCGTCGTCGTTAATTGCTTCCCCTCTATGCACACTTCCGTGGCATTTGCGATGCTTTTACTTGCTTGGAGAGAAAAGGATAAACTTTTTCGATGGGTTTGGACGATTTTCTGTCTTTCCATTATTTACTCTACACTCTATTTAGAAATTCACTGGGTAACAGATGTCATAGCGGGAATCTTCTTAGCAATTGCTGCAGTTAAACTAGGGGACTGGATAATACGTGCTTTCAGTTTAAAAATGAATAAGACTTACGAACCAAATAATAATTCTCACCATGAAAGCGCCCCATATTCTTTACTTTTAAATCAAATCAAAGAGGCTGATTAATTTACCTGTTATAAAATCCGCACTAAAACATCTTTTCTAGGTTCTAAATCATCTAAATCCACTAGCCATTTCCCGTTAATTTTCTTACAGACTAAGTCTCCTCTTATATCGACAGAAACAGGGCTTTCTCCATTTGAGGTTCCTGTGCCTTTGATAGTATAGGTGACATATGCAGTTTCCTCTAAATCTATTTCTATGGAATTTATTTCTACACGTTCAACCTTATGTGCCTCTTTGTCCCTTCTTATTCGATGAATGATTGGGGGGGTCTCATCTTCCACCAGTTTCCGGTAATCCGGAGTACAATACTGCAAGCCACTAAGGCTAGCCAGCGTTCTATAGTCATATGTTTGTAGAGAGGTAACATAATTAATGACAAGCTCTTGAAGGGCAACCTCATCGACCTTTCTTGTAGTTTGAGTCTCTTGTTGCAGCGATTGATTTTGTATCACTGTGGAAGGTTGGTAACTTAATAAAAACGCCCCGAATGCTAGAATGGCTATTAAAGACGTTATTAGCTTCAATCTTTCATCACATCCATTTCTTTGTTACACCATCGAATTACCCTCTTTCAAATATATGATTTCGCGCCTACAATATACTCTCTCAATTTCGAAAACAGTTTTGTATCCCTTTAAAACGGGAACCAAAAAGACAGGAGCCCAAGTCCTGTCTTTTTGGTTCTATCACAATTTAACGACATTGAAACTATCTTCTTGCACATGCCAGACTTGAGCAAACGTAGTGGGAAGCACCCAATAGCTGACCCCGCGGAGGTTATAGTCCTTTACTAGATTAAACTTCGCTTGTATGCTGCGCGCATCTTCAAACCATACCTCATGTTTGCGCCCTTGTTCATCCGTATAGCTAAAGAATGGCGATTGTGATAACTGGTCGTAATGAATGGTAGCTTGATGGCGGGCGGCCAGCTTAATGGCATATTCTGGGCTGAAGGTGCGAGCGTATGGACCACCCTTTACGTAGGGGAGTGTCCAATCACGTGCATATAGCGCTATTCCTATCATGATCTTTCCACGGGGCATGACGGTAACTGCATAATCAACGACGCGCTTTACCATGTTGAGCGGGGAGATAGCCATCGGTGGACCACCGGCCCAGCCCCATTCATATGTCATTAGTACCACGAAATCAAGCAGCCTTCCGTGGATCGCGTAATCATGAGCTTCATAAAGAAGGCCCTTTTGCGCGGACGACAACTTCGGCGCTAAAGCACTTGAAACCGAATACCCTAGCGGATGCAAAAGATCAACAATCCGTTGCAAAAAGCGATTATACTGTTCGCGATCCTCGGAAGGAACATATTCGAAGTCAATATTAAGACCCTTATACCCTTTTGCACTTAATGTATTAACAATATTATTTATAAGGACCTCTTGCACAGCTGCGTCGTTAAAAACAGCATGAGCAACCCCGGAATTAAAACCAGATGTACCGATGTTTGTAATGGTCATGAGAGGTGTATCGTTTTTCGATCGTGCGATCTCTAAGACTTGCTGATCATTTAAGGCTTTAAGACTACCATCGCTTCTAACTTCATAGCTGAAAGGGCTTAAATACGTTAAATCGTTGCCAACTTGTTTAATCATAGTTTGACCGGTGCTTCCTAGGTTAATCAAATAAGCATTAACTTCTTTGGACGGCCTTAACGTTGCTGGCAATAAAAGTCTTTGTCCTATTTGAATACTGTTAACATTCGCTAATTGGTTTGCCTGAGCGATCGCCTCTGGAGTGGTACCATACTGTTTTGCAATCTTCCAAACAGTCTCTCCCTGTTTAACGGTGTGATATTGAGGTATCGGAATAACAAGCGCCTGGCCAATAACTAACGTATTCGCATCGGATAGGCCGTTCGCCGCGACGATCTGCTGAACAGTCACACCGAAACGGTTTGCCAGAGCCCATAGAGTATCGCCGCTCTCTACTACATGAATAACCATGCTGATTTCTCCTTTGAAGAAGTTTGGCTAGAATATTGGTATTCTAAACTTTTGGATTTGTTACTTCCAAAAGTACCCTATCAAAAACGAAATTACATAGTTATCAGTATAAATTCATTTTGCATATCTATCGGCAAATCAAACGTTTCGATCTGCTCTCCCTCGGCTAAAGTGACCGCACGTTCCGCCCAAACGTCGAAACTGACGCTCCTGAAGGACCCTTAACCACTTTCCCCTAGAATTAAGATGTTTGCCTCTGACTCAGCCACTTTACAAATTGTTACAAAAAACTTCTGCATGGGTATACTTATTTATACACCTTTGTGTGATTCTAATCATGAAAAGTCTATTGCTATTGGGCTATACTTAACTTAAATAATTTTTATCGCTCATGTATGATAAACAAGCTATCGTCACATGCTTTAAGGTAAAGCATGTGTGACGAAAGGAGATCCCAGATGAGCGAACTTATCGACAATCGTAAACAGCGCAGAGAAACCTTAAAGAAAATCATTCTGGATATTCACCAAAATAAAAATCCTCAAGAACTAAAAGAACGTTTCCGTGATCTTTTATCCGATGTTGGCGCTACGGAAATTGCTGCCCTTGAACAAGAGTTAATCCAGGAAGGGTTAGCAGAAACTCAAATCAAGAGTCTGTGTGATGTCCATGTTTCGGTTTTTCAGGATAGTTTAGATAAACAACCAAAGGCACAGGAGCAAGGGGGACACCCCATTCATACCTTTCGCAAAGAAAATCGGGCTATCGAGCGTGTAATTCAAGCGATTCGCCCAATTCTTGAACAAATTCAAGCCATGACCCAAGAAGCAAACTTTAACGATCTGCTTAAGAACTGGAAATCACGGCATGAGGAATTACTTGAGATCGAAAAGCACTATAGTCGAAAGGAAAATATCCTTTTTGCTTATTTAGAAAAGCATGGAGTCAGCGGACCTCCGAAAGTAATGTGGTCCATCCAAGACGACATACGAGCTCAACTTAAACAAGTTTCACAGGAACTTTTAAACCCTCAAGCAGAAAAAAGCAGTATTCTTGAACTTATTAAAACAACGGCATTGCCCGCCTTACAAGCGATTGAAGACCTTATTTATAAGGAAGAAAACATCATGTTCCCCATGAGTATGGAGACATTGACTGAGGGTGAATGGGCCGCGGTGGCCGAGCAAAGTGATGAAATTGGTTATACCTTAGTTAAACCGGACTTTGGTTGGATTCCCTCTGTACCGGCGGAACCACCCGTAGATCCTGGAGCCTTTCCAACGAATCATGACCAAGGAAACGATGGGGCTCAAGGACTCCTCCCTTTTGAAACCGGGGCGATGACCCTAGAGCAAATTAGTCTTATCTTTAACCATCTCCCCGTCGACATCACATTTGTGGACGAAAACGATATCGTCCGTTATTTTTCCTTTGGCAAAGAACGTGTTTTTCAAAGGAGCAAAGCCATTATTGGGCGCAATGTTAAAAACTGTCATCCTCCAGATAGTGTTCATATTGTCGAAAAAATTGTTGGTGATTTCAAAAGCGGTAAACGCAACTTTGCGGAGTTCTGGATCCACATGAACAATCAATTTGTCTATATTCAATATTTCGCTCTGCGTGATTCGGAGGGGATTTACCGAGGGACAATCGAGGTGACTCAGGATGTGCAAAAACTTCAAACTCTTCAGGGAGATAAACGCATTTATTCTGAGGAATAGACTTAATATAGTGATTCGAGAACCGTAAAACATTTCACGATGTATTGCGCCTTAAACCAGTGTAGATTATAATACCGATTAGCGAAAAATTCGAGGAGGGGGTAAGACCATGTCGTATAACGTTATGACACTGCTAGAC
>JAUZPJ010000124.1 GCA_030706025.1 Bacillota bacterium
AAAATCTTTGGGGCCAAACAGGTTGACGTTCGTAAGGTTTTGATCCCCCTCGAAAATTTGGCTGATGTACCTCAGGGGTTACAAGGCATTGAAGTAGTAGCGGTCAGCACGATTGAAGAGGCAATGCGGCATGTTCTCTAAAGTGCAGGCATCTTAGTGAAAATAATAGTTAACTCAAGTATGACCGGGAGGAGAGAGGACATGGAACTACTAAAAGTTCCGCCACATAATTTAGAGGCCGAACAGGCAGTCTTGGGAGCGATCATGCTCGAGCCAGAGGCCGGAAGTTCTGTCTTTGAAATGCTTCAACCGGAAGATTTTTATCGAGATAATCATCGTATCATTTTCTCCGTGCTTCGGGACCTCTTCGAAAAGAGTGATCCGATTGACCTCGTCAGTGTCGCGGAAAGTTTGCGGCAGCAAGGTCGCTTAGAACAGGTTGGTGGGATTGCGACGATCTCGGAGATCGCCAGGTCTGTCCCTTCAGCTGCAAATGTAGGTTATTACGCTAAAATAGTGACGGAAAAGGCTCTCCTTCGCCAGCTTATTCGCGCGACAAGCAGTATTCTAGAGCGAGGTTATGAACCTGGAGAAGAGGCACGTGGTCTTCTGGAAGAAGCAGAGAAACTGATCTTGGACCTTTCACGACGGCGCGTTCAGGATGGGTATAGCTTTATTCGTGACGTTCTCTTAGAGACGTTTGAAAAGATCGAATATCTTTATGCTAACAAAGGAAGTTTGACAGGTGTTCCCACCTTTTTTACTGATTTAGATCGAATGACATCAGGCTGGCAGCCTTCCGATCTGGTAATAATTGCTGCCCGGCCGTCTATGGGAAAAACGGCCATCGTTTTGAACATGGCTCAAAATGCTGCAGTTCGTGCCAAGGTACCGGTTGCCATTTTTAGCTTAGAAATGTCTAAAGAACAACTGGTGCAGCGGATGCTTTGCGGGGAGGCAATGGTGGATCAACAGCGTGTAAAAACCGGAGAGCTGCTGGATACAGATTGGCCTAAACTAACGCGGGCAGTTGGGCCCCTCTCAGATGCTCCTATTTTTATTGATGACACAGTAGGGATTTCCTTGGCTGAGCTTCGGTCAAAGGCTCGCCGTTTGAAAATGGAGCATAATCTAGGGATGGTTATAATTGACTACCTGCAGTTATTGTCGGTTGGAAAAAGGACCGAAAGCCGGCAGCAAGAGGTAGCCCAAATTTCTAGAACCCTTAAAGGGCTTGCACGAGAACTTCAGGTTCCAGTTGTTGCCTTATCCCAACTCAACCGGGGAGTTGAACAACGCCAGGATAAACGGCCGATAATGTCGGATTTATTAGAGTCCGGTGCTATCGAAGCGGATGCGGATGTAATTTCGTTTATTTATCGTGATGAATATTACAACCCAAATTCGGAGAAAAAGGGCATAGCGGAGTTGATTATTGCAAAACACCGTAATGGTCCGGTAGGAACCGTTGAATTGGGCTTCCTTAAAGAGTTTACTAAGTTTGTAAACCTAGATCGACAACATCAATCAGCTTGATTATGTCCCTCAGGCCTATTCGAAGGCTGGGGGATTTTTTGGCGTTTTTAGCAAGAATAACGCGATTAATTGATTATATAAGGGAATTTAGCAATGGAGAAAGTCGAATGTTTTTTGTATTCCTTTCATTAACGTTCGGGTTATGCATTGACAATGAGGATGAGGATTGTTAAGATGAAATTGTTTGTGGCTTGAAGGGATCCTTAGTAAAAAGTGCTCGTAAGTAACGGCTCTAGGAGGAGAATGCCTTGAAACATGAAGTTGATGTCTTAATTATTGGAGCCGGTCCGGCCGGAATTTTTACGGCATTGGAATTGACAAAACACGATAAAGATTTGAAGATCCTGATTGTGGATAGTGGACTAACCATTGAAAAGAGAAGGTGCCCTGCTCGTGAGACAGGGGTTTGCGCCGGATGCAATCCTTGTGCTATTACCCGAGGATGGTCGGGTGCAGGAGCGTTTAGTGATGGAAAGTTGTCCTTGAGTCCTGCAGTCGGAGGTCGCTTAACCGATTATATGAGTCAAGAACAAGCTCAGAGTTTGGTGGATTATGCAGATTCTATTTATTGCAAATTCGGTGCTCAGGAAACAGTATACGGCTTAGATACTCGCCGAGTTGAAGAGATTCAATACGAGGCATCACGACACAACATTCAGTTAATTCATTGTCCGGTGCGTCATTTAGGTACAGAATTAGCTTATGACGTGTTAAAGGGTATGTATGAACATCTTATGAAAAAGACCAATATGACCTTTTGGGAACTCGCCGAGGTTAAAGATATTATTGCTACCCCGGAGGGGGTTAAGGGAGCAACGATACAACGTCGGGATAAAAAAGAACTCGATGAAGTTATTGCAAGTTTTGTGGTCGCAGCCCCTGGCCGAGGAGGAGCAAATTGGCTTACAGGACAGACTGTACGTTTAGGTGTAGCAACTGAAAATAATGAGGTGGACATTGGAGTACGTGTCGAAGTTCCTAACTCAATCATGGACCATTTAACCCGCGAACTTTATGAAGCAAAGTTGGTCTATTATTCGGATACGTACGATCTTAAAACGCGAAGTTTTTGTGTAAATCCGGGTGGCGTGGTTTCTGAAGAGCACTATGATGGCGGAATTGCTGTGGTTAATGGGCATAGCTATGCCGACCCGGCCCAAAAAACAAAAAACACGAATTTTGCTTTATTGGTTTCCACCCATTTTACAGAGCCTTTTAATCAGCCAATTGAATACGGGCGTTATATTGCCCAACTCGCTAACATGTTAACGGGTGGAGGGGTCATGGTTCAACGCCTGGGAGATCTTTTGCAGGGAAGACGAACAACGGAAAGAAGCCTTCGTCAATCGACAACCATACCAACGCTCCGTTCTGCAGTTCCGGGAGATCTCAGTTATGCCCTACCAGAGCGATATCTTACATCTCTGACTGAAACCCTTAAGGCCTTTGACAAAATTGCTCCCGGCATGTATTCGAAAAATACCTTGCTGTACGGGGTTGAAGTAAAATTTTATTCTTCTAAAGTTAAGGTAAAAACTAATTTTGAAACGGAGATTCCTCACTTATATACCATTGGGGATGGCGCAGGAATTACTCGCGGGCTAATACAAGCTTCTGCGACAGGGGTTGTTGTCGGACGAGATATCATGTCAAGGGTTTAAGGTTTTGACCAAGTATCTCATGAAGATTTTCTATTCGTGGTATGCTAAGAAATGACAGGGGGCGAAAGTTTTTGCTCGATCGATATACTCACCCTGAGATGGGAAAGTTATGGCAGGACGGATATGAATATGAACGTTGGTTAGAAGTCGAACTAGCGGTTGCAGAAGTTATGGCCAAGAGGGGTGAGATCCCACTTAAGGCAATGGAAGACATTCGAAGGTTAGCGAAAGTAAACCCGAAGAGGGTCTTAGAAATAGAAGCGGTGGTTCGGCATGATCTTATTGCCTTTCTTCAAGCGGTTGTTGAAGAAATCGGTGAATCGGGGAAACACCTTCATCTTGGTTTAACGTCTTCCGATGTGAAAGATACAGCATTAAGCTTGGTCTTAAGAGATTCTGGTCGTTTATTGAAAAAGGATCTCCAAGATTTAAGAGTTGCCTTAGTAAAGCGAGCCTTAGAAAGCAAATATACTGTGATGGTTGGTCGGAGTCACGGTATTCATGCTGAACCGCTCACGTTTGGGTTGAAGTTGGCCTTATGGATCGCGGAGCTTGATCGCCAAGAAGAACGTCTGGACCAAGCGATTGTTTCCGTTAGTGTGGGGAAGATTTCAGGCGCGGTGGGAACCTATGCCAATGTAGCACCAGAGGTTGAGGAAGCAGTTTGTGCTCACTTGGGATTAGCGGCGGCGTTGGTTAGTAATCAGATTTTACAAAGGGATCGTCATGCTCATTTTGTGACCACTCTGGCCTTAATTGGAGGTTCTCTAGAGAAGATAGCAACGGAGATTCGCAATTTGCAACGAACTGATATTCTGGAAGTCGAGGAACCTTTTGCTGAAGGGCAAAAAGGGTCTTCTGCCATGCCGCATAAACGTAATCCTATCGTTTGTGAACAGGTTAGCGGAATGTCACGACTCCTGCGAGGGAATGCATTAGCAGCAATGGAGAACATTACACTTTGGCATGAACGGGATATGAGCCATTCCTCAGTAGAGCGAGTAATTCTTCCAGATAGTTGTCTTCTTTTGGATCACATGATCCGTCAGATGACTCGGGTTGTCTCTGGCCTGAAGATTCGAGAGGAGCAGATGAAACGAAATCTACAGAGAACCTTTGGTTTGACGTCCTCTCAGCGAGTTCTTTTGGCCTTGGTTGAACACGGCTGCATGAGGGAAGAAGCCTATGCTTGGGTTCAGCAAGATGCTTTTGCAGCCTGGGATAAGGGCCTAGATTTCATTGATGTTGTTTCTCAGGATCATCGAATTGCTAACTATCTGAACAAGGAGGAAATTGCAAGTTTGTTTGACTTGAAATACCATCTGCAACATGTGGATGATATTTTTAGACGCTTGGGATTAGAAGATTAGGATAGTACGTCTTGGTGTTTTGAATGAAAGATTGGAGGAATCACAAATGGCTGCTGTTGTATTAATCGGTTCCCAATGGGGAGATGAAGGAAAAGGGAAGATTACGGATTTCTTGGCGGAAAAAGCAAAGGTCGTAGTTCGTTATCAAGGTGGCAATAATGCGGGTCATACGGTTGTGGCGAATGGAGAAGAGTTCAAACTTCATCTTATTCCATCAGGTATTCTATACGAGGACAAGGTTTGTGTCATTGGCAATGGAGTGGTCATTGATCCTAAAGTGTTGATAGAGGAACTCGATTATCTTGCCGCGCGTGGAATTAAGACAGGTAAATTATTAATTAGCAGTAATGCACATGTTATCATGCCCTACCATAAGGTGCTTGATGGTTTAGAGGAAGAAGCCCGTGGAGACCACAAAATTGGGACGACAAAACGTGGTATTGGCCCTGCTTACATGGATAAGGCTTCGCGGATTGGGATTCGTATCATAGATCTTTTGGATAAAGATGAGTTTGCGGAGAAACTTCGTCAAAATTTGGTAGAGAAAAATAACCTGTTCGTGAAAGTCTATGGCAAGGAACCTCTCACGTTTGATGATATTTATGAAACATATTTAGGCTATGCCAAACGAATTCACTCGATGGTAACGGATAGTTCATTAGTGATTGACCAAAACATTCGGGCTGGGGAAAAGGTTTTGTTTGAGGGTGCCCAAGGTACCTTATTGGATATTGACCACGGAACTTACCCTTATGTAACATCATCTAATCCTATTGCCGGAGGAGCGTGCGTTGGGGCCGGTGTTGGCCCAACTCGTATTAATCGGGTTATTGGGGTAATTAAAGCGTATACTACGCGTGTTGGAGAGGGACCTTTCCCGACTGAGCTCTTGGATCAGACTGGAGAGGAAATGCGGGCTAATGGACATGAGTTTGGGACAACAACCGGTCGGCCTAGGCGATGCGGATGGTTTGATGCCGTTATTGGCCGCTATACTGCAAGGGTAAGTGGATTATCGGATTTCGCAATCACGAAACTTGACGTTCTGACCGGGTTAGAAAAACTAAAAATCTGTGTCGGATATCGTGTCAATGGGGAAATAATCACTGAATTTCCGCAAAGTCAGAAAATCTTTAAGCAGTGTCGTCCACTTTATGAGGAAATGCCCGGTTGGCAAGAAGACATAACTAATGTCCGTCGGTTCGAGGATCTCCCAAAGGCAGCACAGAATTATGTCCTTCGTATCGAAGTCTTGACTGGCGTGCCAGCTTCTTTGGTCGCCGTAGGCCCTGGACGCGAACAAACTATTGTACGCAGTGAAATTTTTTAATAACCTAAAGTGGTTCGCTATTGGGTTTTTTGTTCATTAAATTTCACCACGAGACGTTGAAATAACGCATAAAGTTGCATATAACCCTTGACATATCTAATATTTTCGTGTAATATTCATACTCGTGGTGTATATATTTGAGCCATTAGCTCAGTCGGTAGAGCACCTGACTTTTAATCAGGGTGTCCCGCGTTCGAGTCGCGGATGGCTCACCATTTCAAGTATGGCCCGTTGGTCAAGCGGCCTAAGACACCGCCCTTTCACGGCGGCTACACGGGTTCGAATCCCGTACGGGTCACCATTTTGCCTCGGTAGCTCAGTCGGTAGAGCAGAGGACTGAAAATCCTCGTGTCGGCGGTTCGATTCCGTCCTGAGGCACCACTTCATTATTGACGATTAGGAAGAGTTTATTTATAATAGGTTTGCATGTATCATGCGGACGTAGTCTAGCGGTAGAGCATCGGCTTCCCAACGCTTAGAGCGATTCACCTCTAGCAAGTTTATAAAAAAACTAATAAATCAAGGGTTCTGATGATTTCCGTAATGGAAAAGATCAGAACTTTTTTTGTTGTAGTCAATGGTTATAAAATCGTGATCACTACCAAAAGACTATCTAGCTATTTTAACAAAGGTGATTCATATGCCCAGACGAATGGAGCGAAAGTAAGCGTTCCTACCTGGGGAAATCTAACAGATGCGCTGTGAATATAGATTTTGGAAACGGCAATCTATGTAATGATATGTGGCAGAACTGTCAAAAAGTTCAACATACGTCATAGTCCAAAGTGGATTTATTTTAAGCTGAATTAGTCTACTTATCGTGATTTTCAGAATATCTCTTAACCTTTATTGATTGGCTTGATTCTTTAAATAGATATTTCTTCATTAAAATTCCTCCAAGGAATCCACCAAAACCCGAATTGAAGCCAATTACATAATTCCCCAAGGGAGTTTGTATTAGATGATAATTTTTTGCAAGAGTTCCGAAAATCACAAAAACAAAGGCTTTAGCGGCCATACCTATAATAAAACCCTTAACTGGAAGATAATCAGTTCCGATGATCTTAGTAAGTTGATATAGCATAAATATTGCTAATCCACCGACTGAAGGAAGGGCGTATAGACCTAATATCCAACTTCCTTCAGGAATAAACATCATACTACATGCCTCGCCATTAGTAACCGTTATCCACCCTAAATGTTTAAAGAAGAGAGAGATAATTTCAAGAGGGATTACTATAATCATTCCTATCAATATCGCTCCTAGAGGTTTATCATGCTTCAAAGTTCATCCTCCTAATTACGTCTTTATAATTGCATGGGCATTGTTTCATTCCTTGAGGGTAGAGTAATCAACATTTATTATATTCTTTGACTAATCACCAAGTCTTATCACTGGTAAATAGTGGTCAAAGACTACAAACAATGATTCTTTACAGAACTCCCCGAACCATAAACCCATTGTTCACTTGTCCCATAAGTAAATGTCACTGAATATGCTAGTCAATTAATAATTTTTCATTTGTTTTATTGTGGCTCGTCCATTTTTATCCAAATTGAATCTTCTAAACAGAATTGACATATCTATTATTTAACTGTATAATTTCATTTGTATCCAAGGGGAGTCCGAAGGTC
>JAUZPJ010000125.1 GCA_030706025.1 Bacillota bacterium
ATTGGCATCATTTATCCCAATCCTAATCAAGTGTACACTAGGACACGTGATTTAAGCCAGGTACGGCAGGGGTTTGAACAACAGCTCAAGGGATTTGAAACGGATTACAGCGACTTCGGAATGTTACACTATGTTGATGCGGCTGACGATTTAGAGAAAATTTTATCGAACGGCATTTTTGATTATGCCAGAAAATTAAAGCAGGATGGTACAGTCCGTCATCTTGGCATATCAACCCATTCGGTTAATATCTGTCAACAAGTTTTAAAAATTAACGAAATTGATTTAATTATGCTAAGCACCAATACGGCTTATGATTTTGAGCCATCCAATGGTAAGCTGATCATCTCACAGGAACGGCGTCAATTATATCAGGATTGCCAGAAAAGCGGTGTAGCTATCACCGTTATGAAGCCCTTTGGCGGCGGACGCCTCCTAGATGCCAGTACGTCGCCATTTCATCGTGCTATGTCGATACCTCAGTGCATCCAATACGCTTTGGATAGGCCAGCCGCAATAACATGTGTGCCTGGTGTACGCAGCATGGATGATTTGACTAGCGTCCTCGCTTATTACAACGCACCCCGTGAAGAACGCGATTATTCCTCTATTGCTGACGCGAAGTTGCAGGATATCGACGGTGTTTGCATCTATTGCAACCATTGCCTGCCCTGCCCTGTGAGTATTGACATTGGAGCCGTCAATAAATATCTGGATTTAGCTAACTCCGGTGATGAATTAGCCAAAGATCACTATTTCAAATTGACAAGAAAAGCTAGCGATTGCACATTTTGCGGTGTATGTGAACCGCGCTGTCCATTCCACGTTCATGTTCGCGCTCGAATGGAAGAGGCTATTAAGTTTTTTGGGAAATAATTAAAAAGCAGGGAGATTCATGGGGTGTCGAAGACTTGATATAGGAAAAGCAGCAGACATAATTCTGTTTGACCTAAACGGTATTGAGTATGCTGGATGCCATGACCCTCTAGTTTCGCTGGTATGTTTGGGTAACTCAAGCCTTACAAAAATGACCATAGTTAATGGAAAAATAGTTGTCAAAGATGGAAATTTATTGACTGTAGATTCTAATGAAATAGGGAAAACAGCAAAGAAAATAGCAAATAATATCGTGGAATACCATAGGAAAAACTTAAGATAGACAGATGAATGGACGGTTTGGCTTTTTGCCACATAATACTTTCGAACCGAGACACAATACATTCCTAGTTCTGTCCCATAAACCTATTTTCTTGGCCTCTGCCTATGTTGGCGGAGGTCTTTTGTGTGTGCGGATATTTTGATGGAACGCAGTGTACGGGAAACTGACCTACAATATCTATCGTTATTGTTCGGGATATATTTCTTCATATAAAAGGGTGTTTACTCTCAAATGTGTAAAGAACAGGAAGAGCAGATTGAGAGTGAAGATGTTTTAAGAGAGTAGCCCCTATACAAAGTCAAATTTGTATAAGTGTATTGACATCAATGATCAACCTAAATATAATTAGCACAACAATAATTGTTGTAACAAGTAAAAGGGAGGCCCATGTTAATGTCTTATGATGAATCTATAGGCCAACTGACAAATCAAACTAGCAAAAAAATAATGCGCTTTTTAAACTCAAAACTTGAACTGCATGATATTACTCTTGAGCAGTGGATTGTATTATTGAATCTATCACAGCAAGATAAAATCACCCAGAAGGAGTTAGCTAAAAATGTGGATAAGGATCAACCGACATTGGCAAGGATATTGGATATTTTAGAAAGGAAGAAATTTGTTGTAAGAAAACCTAGTGAAAAAGATAGGAGAGCATTTAATGTGCAAATAACGGAGAAAGGAATAAACCTTAAGAACCAAGTGGCACCTTCTCTCGAAAGTTTTTTTCAAACAATAATTGAGGGAATCTCAGATGAAGAAATAGAAATTTATAAACGTGTTCTCTTAAAAATAAACAGAAATATAAACTTTCAAGCAAAGGTGGAGATATAATTGATAGGAAAAAGTTTTAATTCCTCGGATAAACTTTGGACAAAAAATTACACATTAATTTTAATAATAAACTTATTTGTTTATATAGCTTTTTATTTATTGGTACCAACGTTACCCGCATTCTCAAAACAGATTGGAGGGAGTAATTTACAAGCTAGTCTTGTTGTCAGTGGATTTTCTATATCTTCACTTATATGTAGGGCAGTTACCGGACATGTAGCCGATAAAATTGATAGAAAACCGCTTTTGTTAATTGGTCTTATTATTTTAGCTTTATGCACTCTTTCTTATATGTTCCTTCCAATATCAGCAGTGATAGTAGTCCGAATTCTTCAAGGAGTGGGTTGGGGGATGTCATCTACGGCTATTGCTGCCGTAGTTTCGGAAATGGTTCCCAGTAAACTTAGAGGTGAAGGGATGGGATATTACTCACTATCTATGATAATTTCGATGTCTTTAGCGCCAATTATAGCAATTATGGTTATGAATAGTTATAAGTTCAATGAAGTAGCTGTGGTTTCTATAATTTTGGTTGGTATCGCAATACTATTGTTACAATTAGTGTTGATTCCTCAAAATGAAGTTCAAAAGTTAAGTGCTAAAAAGGAAAAAATCATTGTATTGAGAGATTTAATTGAAAAGAGAGCGTTGTTCCCGTCGTTTCTTTGTTTTTTATTAGTACTACCTTTGTGTGGAATTATGAGTTATATAATGTTATTTGGTCGGGAAATAAAGTTATCTAATATTTGGGTATATTTTATAGGACATGTTTCAATGATTTTAGTGACAAGATCTTTTGTGGGAAAGTTATTTGATAAGAAGGGTCATGCCGTGGTAATTATACCTGGAGCAATATCAATGATCATTGGGCTTATGATACTCTCTTACGTACATTCTGTTACTTCTCTGGTCATTGCTTCACTATTTTATGGGTTCGGATATGGTGCGGTTCAGCCTTCATTACAGGCTTGGGCGGTAAATAGATCACCTGCCGAACGTATAGGCGCGGCTAATGGAACATTCCTATCTTCTATGGACTTAAGCTTTACAATTGGTTCAATATTATTAAGCCTCATTGCTGAAATTAAGAGTTATGCTATAATGTATCGGTTTTCTGACATTTTTATGGTTATTTTCATGTTGGTATACGGTTTTGGTCTTTTAAAGGAAATGAAAAGTGATATCCACACAGAAGACTTACTTGAAAATGCAACCTAAGCCATAAATAATGTATATTTATATGAATATTGTTATTACAGCGATAATCATAATAACCCAGAGGACTTCTACGACAATATACAGCATCATTATGAATTTCTAGGGGATAAACTAATCATCGGGAAATTTTGTGCGACAATTAGTGTCGGCGAATGATGCTAGTATTCTGTTTTAGAAGAGGGGCTAGGAAATAGAGACAGTTACTGAGTTTTCCATTACACGATATAACTGTGCAGGAAAAGTCGGATAGATACATTTCATCTCTGCTATTCTATTGATGAAAGGAGGTCATATCCATGGATTCGCTCAAAGAATGAATGAAGCATTAGGTTACATCGAAGAAAACCTTACTAATGATATTGATTTTAGAGAAGTTGCAAGATTGGCTTTTTGCTCTGAATATCATTTTCAAAGGATGTTTTCCTTCCTTGCAGGTGTTACGCTGTCAGAATATATTCGGCGCAGACGCCTAACCCTTGCAGCATTTGAATTAAGGGATACCGACACAAGGATTCTTGATGTTGCCATTAAATATGGATACCGTTCGGCGGACTCTTTTTCAAGGGCATTTCAAAGTTTGCACGGGATAACACCGTCTGATGCCAGAAAGAATGGTAAATCCTTAAAAGCCTATCCACGAATGACCTTTCAGCTATCAATAAAAGGGGGAATTGAAATGAACTATCGGATTGTAGAAAAAGATACCTTTCTCATTATTGGTATAAAGAAAAGGGTTCCTATAATTTTTAACGGAGTTAATCCGGAGATTGCCTCGATGTGGAAAAGTCTGAACGACGAAACAATTAATAAACTTAAAGGACTTTCGAATATAGAGCCTTTAGGAATGATAAGTGCGTCTTTAAACTTTTCAGAAGGGCGAATGGAAGGAAAAGGGGAACTTGACCACTATATTGGTGTGGCAACAACAAAAGAGTGTCCAGATAATTTGGCACGACTTGAAGTCCCGGCAGCAACATGGGCTGTATTTGAAGCAATTGGACCATTCCCGGATGCGCTGCAAAATGTTTGGGGACGCATTTATTCCGAGTGGTTTCCGTCTTCAAATTACGAGCAGGCAGAAGGTCCTGAAATCTTATGGAATGAAAATAAAGATTTAACGTCACCAACTTTCAAAAGTGAAATATGGATACCAATTATTAAGAGTAAAAATTAACAAATGATGCGAAGCATAAGTGCTTCGCATTTTTAGTGTCGTGACATTTTAATTGGAAATTGAGCTACTTCATCGATGAGAGAACAATCATTATGCAACGCACGATTATCAGAAGAAGAACTCCTTTTGGCATATAAGAATGCCCACGCGGATGGTGAGGGTACGAGGCTGATGTGCATGGGAGATAACAATGAATTAGACTTATAGGGCAAACGGAAAAATCATTGTTAGAATTCCAGAAATAACAGAAAACTTACTGCATAGGAGTGAGAAACCTATGGATTTTATGGAGATTGCAAAAATGCGTATAATGTTAACAAATCAGTTTGATAAAACTAGCTCTTTTACAGAGGAGATGACGAAGGTGATTGAGGCGTTATGATTATCAACACGGGCGCGCGGACAGATATTCCGGCATTTTTTAGCACCTGGTTTTTGAATCGCATCAAAGAAGGTTTTGTCAATGTGCGCAACCCTTATAATAAAGAACAAGTCACACGCTATAAACTTACACCCGATGTTGTAGATTGTCTCATCTTCTGCACGAAGAACCCACATCCCATCCTGCCTCGACTTCATGAACTTGATGCTTTCGCAAGTTATTGGTTCGTCACGATTACCCCCTACGGACGGGACATAGAACCCAACGTGCCCTCGGTGGTTCAGGTCATCCGCGATGTTCAAACTCTGTCCCAAGCGCTTGGCAGCCACCGGGTATGCTTGCGCTATGATCCGATCTTCATTGATCAACGCTACACAGTGGAGCGCCATATCGAAGAATTCGGCAAGATGGCAAAAGACCTTTCCGGCTATGTGGATGAGTGCGTCATTAGTTTTATTGATCTATATGAGAAAACGAAGCGGAACTTCCCTGGTATCCGAGAGGTCCGCCCTGAGGAACAAATCCAACTTGCAAAGGGTTTTTCTCAAATCGGCAAACGGTATAGTATTTCCGTTAAGACATGCGCCGAAGCAGTTGATCTGCAACAATATGGCGTTCAGCGTTCCGGCTGCATCACACAGGCTGTCATGGAAAAAGCCATTGGAATGACGCTGAAAAACATTCGCAGGAAACCTAACCGCTATCACTGCGGCTGTATTCCAAACCGGGACATAGGTGCCTATAACACCTGTTCCCACGGCTGTAAATATTGCTATGCTAACTATAATCAGGAAACCGTAAAGCGCAACGTGCAGATACATGACCCGAATTCTCCGCTGCTGATCGGGCGGCTCGGCAAAGACGATATTGTCCATGATGCTGCTCAGGAAAGCTATATAGATGGGCAATTGTCATTACTATCAATAGATTAAGGAGAGCGGCATTTTTTCGTGCTACGAAGAGAACTCTAAAACGCATAACTCTACGGAGCGTTGATTGAAAAATACCAGTTCATTGATTACTATTTATGCAGGGAGGCAGCGACAATGCAAACTATCAATGTTGGCAACATCATTCGTGAATTGCGAACAGAAAGAGGAATGACGCAAAAACAGCTTGCAGATAAAATGAATATCAGCGATAAAACCGTTTCTAAATGGGAACGGGGTTTAGGCTGTCCCGATGTTTCTCTGCTCTCGGAACTGTCCGACCTACTTGAAGTTGATATAGGTAAACTACTAAGCGGTGATTTAGCGCCCAATGACTTTGTGGGAGGAAATATGAAAAAGACAAACTATTATGTCTGCCCTATGTGTCATAACATTTTACTTTGCACAGGTGAAGCCGAAGTATCATGCTGTGGCAGAAAAATTGATCAGCAGAAAATGCAGAAAGCCGAAGAAAATGAGATGCTTTCTGTTGAAGTAATCGAAGACGACTGGTATATCACAGCGGCTCATCCCATGAACAAAGAACACTATATTTCCTTTGTCGCATTTGCAACCGGTGACCGTGTACAGATTATCAAGCAATATCCCGAATGGGATATGCAGCTTAGGATACCCAAAAGAGGTCATGGAATGCTTATTTGGTACTGTACAAGGCACGGATTATTTTATCAGTTAATATAAAGGAGTTTTAGAACTTGAAATTTATTGTCTTTAACGGAAGTCCTGCTGCGGCGGGTAGTAATACCAATGTCATTGCACAAGCTTTTTTAAACGGAGCAAAGCGAGCAGGTGCTGAAACCGAAACTATATTTATAATCGAGAAAACTATTGGGCACTGTAAAGGTTGTTTTTCATGCTGGTTTAAAACACCGGGAAAATGCATTTTACAAGATGATATGCAGGGATTACTTGAAAAGTATAACTCTGCCGACGTTGTATGTTTTGCTACTCCAGTCTACACATGGAACATGACGGCTGCTTTAAAGAATTTCGTTGACCGTCTTGCCCCTCTGAAAAGCCCATTAATCGTCAATAAAAATGACAATTTTGATCTCGCTGATTCCGTTTCTAAAACACAGCAGTTTATGGTAATTTCAAATTGTGGTTTTCCCGGGAACAACAACTTTGAAACGATGAAAGTTGTTTTTGCGTCTTGTAATCCTGTTTTGGAGATTTATCGAAACTGTGGCAAGTTACTGAAAAGCAAGGACGAAAAAATCAAACGTGATGTTGATGATTATTTGAGAGCCGTTGAGCAAGCAGGTTATGAAATGGCAACACAAAATAGCATTTCAGAAGAAACAGAGGCAGGGCTTCAAAAAGAGCTTATGTCTATATCTGAATATGTGAGATACATCGGAATGTAGCATGAAAGGAGAAGGCAAGTAAACGTGAAAATCGTCGTTATTAATGGTAGTCCTAAAGGTATAAATAGTAATACGAATGTAATGGTTCAAGCCTTTTTGAAGGGGGCACAAGAAGCAGGAGCTGAAACATTAAACATTTTTTTATCCGAAAAAGAAATAAAACATTGTAAGGGTTGTCATATATGTTGGACCAAAGGACCAGGTCAATGTGTAACCAATGATGATATGTTAGGAGTTCTTTCAAGTATGGGAGGGGCAAATATTATTGCTTTTGCTACTCCAGTCTATTTTGCAAATATATCGGGAATGTTAAAGGTTTTCATGGACAGAATGACAATGATAGGTAGTCCACATTCTCAGAAAGATGTTAAAGAAAAGGTTCAAGAATTAAAGTCATCAGAAACGCTAATTCCCAAACTGATGATGATATCAAACTGTGGCTTTCC
>JAUZPJ010000126.1 GCA_030706025.1 Bacillota bacterium
AAAAGAAATAGCAGATTTAATCTCCGACGGGAAAGCTGAGATGATTTGCCATTTCTGTAATGAACATTATTTATTTAATGTCGAAGAGCTTCGGCAGATTTTAGATCGGGCCGACGGGAGGGCGTGACTTTGCTCTCCGCTCACCCACAGCGCCGTCGCTACCGTGCTCGATTACTTGGCGAGCACGGCAAAACCTCCGGGTAATACCTGATGTGAACCGTTGCCGTGCTGGCGCAGAGTAATCTAAGCACGGTTTGACGCGACTCTGCTGGATGGGTTCGTTGCGCAAAGTCACACCCTCTGGGGATGGGGTCGATGGGGCTTGAGGACGGACGAGGGGATGGGTAACGGCTAGGGTTGCGAAGGCATGTAAAATGAAAAAAGCCCGACAGAATGTCGGGCTTTTGATTCATTAGCTTGCGCGCTGAACTTTGCCGGAACGTAAGCATCTGGTGCAAACTTTGATCCGGGTGGGAGTACCGTTAACGATTGCATGAACGCTTTGTAAGTTGGGTTTCCAAGTTCGCTTTGACCGTATATGAGAGTGGCTGACTTGAAATCCAGTTTTTACTCCTTTGGCGCATATAGCACAAACATTAGCCATGCTCTAAAACCTCCTTTGCCACCGAAATGACACTGCTATATTCTATCAAAAGACTTACGGGTTGGCAAGGTATCTCTTTGGATTTTATTCATACTAAATTATAAAACAATTTCTAAAGAGCTTTTTATAGAAGATATTTCAAGTTTTCTTTGAACATTTTACATTTACTTGGTAGAATAGTTTCAATGTGGACGATGCTGGAAGGAGTGGACCCTTTATGGGAAAAGAAATTATTAATAGCTTAGGTAAAATTGATATTTCTGAAGAAGTCATTTCTACGATTGCGGGTGCTGCAGCTGTTGAGTGTTACGGATTGGTAGGCATGGCCTCTCGCAAAATAACAGATGGCTTTGTAGATCTATTGAGAAAAGAAAATTTGGCTCGTGGTGTGGTGGTTTCTATTAACGACAATGAACTTGTTATTGATCTTCATATTGTTGTCGGATATGGTGTTCGAATTTCTGAAGTGGCAGCAAATGTTATGGAACGCGTTCGTTATACAACAGAGAAACTTACGGGGTTAAACGTATCCCGAGTGAATGTGAATGTTCAAGGAGTTCGCATTTTAGAGTAGTGCATAAGAGTAGGGGGATTCGGTTTTGAGGTCAGCGACGAACATGTTAAATGTTCTTAACGGACAACTATGGAAACAAATGATGGTGGTAGGGGCACGGGCCTTAGAAATAAAAAGACATGATGTTGATGCCCTAAATGTTTTTCCGGTTCCAGATGGAGATACAGGAACGAACATGTTTTTAACGATTCAATCTGCTGCAAGGGATGCAGAAGGAATTTTGAGTAATTCTGTTAGTGAAGTGGCAATGGCTGCTTCAATGGGTTCGTTAATGGGTGCTCGTGGTAATTCGGGGGTGATTCTTTCTCAGCTTTTAAGGGGAATTGCCAAAGGATTCGATGGATTGTCTGCAGCAAATCCACTTCAGGTCGCACAAGCTTTGCAATCAGGAGTGGATACGGCCTATAAAGCGGTTATGAAGCCTGTTGAGGGCACGATATTAACAGTTTCAAGGGAAACTGCTCGGGGTGCTTTAACGAAGGCCAAGGTGGGGGGGTCACTTCTTGAAACCCTTCTTGAAGCAGAGCGCAAGGGTTTAGAGGCTCTTGAGAAGACCCCAGATTTGCTGCCAACTTTAAAACAAGCTGGTGTGGTTGATGCTGGAGGGCAAGGGTTCCTCATTATTTTAAGCGGCTGGATTTCTGTTTTAACGGGAGATACGGCGGTAGGAGACACCCCGCCTATTTTAGAGAAAACATTAGCCCCGCTTGTTGAGAAACAGGAATCTCGGGAAACGAAACGCGAATTTGTGCAAATTGAAAATCTGGAATTCCCTTATTGCACTGAATTTTTGGTTAAGGGAAATAATTTGCGAGTTGATAAGATTCGGCAGGATTTAACGGACCGCGGCGATTGTTTACTAGTCGTGGGGACACCTGAAGTCGTTAAAATTCACGTACACGTTAAGAATCCCGGAAAGATATTAGATTATGCGATTCAATGGGGATCGCTCCACTCAGTTCAAATTCATAATATGCTAGAGCAAAATGAGGCTATGGCTCATGCTCAAAAAGAACAGGTAAATCAAGATCCTGTACTAGAGAAATCAATCGTTCAGGAGGATAGTCAAACGTGGAAAGAGCACGGTGTTGTAGCTGTGGTGCTGGGGCAAGGAATTGCAGATGTTTTTCTTAGTTTGGGTGCTGATGAAGTTGTTTATGGCGGTCAAACTATGAATCCGAGCACGGAAGATCTTGCCGAAGCTGTTCGCAAGATTTCCGCACGCCATGTTTATATCCTACCGAATAATGGGAACATTATTATGGCGGCAGGCCAAGTTAAGGATGTTGTGCAGGACCGAGAAATTCATGTGATACCCAGTAAATCGATTCCCCAAGGAATTTCCTCTTTGCTGAATTTGAATTTAGAAGGAGAAGCAAAGACCAACATTCAGAATATGGAGCATGCACTAAGCCAAGTTCGTTCTGGTGAAGTAACGTATGCTGTTCGTGATTCCCAGTATGGGGCAATAGATATTTCAAGCGGTGATATTTTAGGACTGGTTGAAGATGTGATTGTCGCTTCCGGACAATCGTTATTGGAAGTTGCACAGTCAACTTTGGAGAAAATGGAATGGCAGACCCATGATCTAGTCACAATATTTTATGGCGAAGAAATTAAACAAGAAGAGGTTGAACATCTTAGGAATTGGCTTAGCGAGGTAAATCCGAATGTAGAGGTAGAGGTTCATCCCGGTAGGCAGCCACTCTACTATTATATTTTTGGGGTGGAATAGGTTATCCTCCGGAGGTTCCGGAGGTTTTTTTTTGGAGGTGTGCAGTGGGCGGCAAGAGTAATGTATTTGATCTTCTAGGGCCAATCATGGTTGGCCCGTCTAGTTCCCATACAGCCGGTGCGGTGCGTTTGGGTGGAATGGCACGAAAAATATTAGGCGAAGAGCCAGTCCAGGGAAAAATTTTCCTACACGGTTCGTTTGCCACAACAGGGAAGGGACATGGAACCAACTTGGCGTTGGTTGCAGGACTTTTAGGTATGGAGACTGATGACGAGTGCATCCCAGAGGCTCTCATGATTGCTGAAGAACGCGGCCTAAACGTCCGCTTTGAAACCGCTGATCTTGGAGACGTTCATCCGAACACAGTAAAGTTTGATTTGTTGGGGGAGCATGGGAGTCATGTTCAGGTTATTGGATCATCTGTCGGTGGAGGAACCATTGTCATTCAACAAATTAACGATTTTCAGGTGGAAATTAGGGGAGACTATCCTACGCTAGTGATTTTGCACAGGGATCTTCCGGGGGTTGTTGCCCAAGTTACGCTCCTCCTCTCAACGGTTCAGATTAACATTGCCCGTATGCTAGTTTCTCGTGAAAAGAAGGGTGCCGAGGCCCTTATGGTTCTTGAGACAGACCAAACGATTGACAATGCCGTCCTTGATTTATTGCGAAAATTACCGAGAATCTATCAGGCATTGGCTATTGAGCCGTTGTAATAGGAGGGTATAATGCATGCGGACATACGAAGATTGGGTTATTGAGGCGGAAACTAAGGGTTTGAAAATAAGTGAAGTTATAATCCGAAACCAGATGGAAGAATTAGAACAATCGGAACAAGCTCTTTTGGCGCGCATGGGCAAGAACTTAAACGTAATGCGTAAGTCCGTGGAAACGGGCCTTAGCGGGGAACGTCGATCTTTATCCGGTTTAGTTGGAGGAGACGCAGCAAAAGTTGAGGGCCGACGAAGCGGAGGAGAAAGCTTGGTTGGAAATCAAATGAGCGGTGCAATTGCTAGGGCTCTTGCGGTAGCAGAAGTCAATGCATGTATGGGGAAAATTGTCGCTGCACCGACTGCAGGCTCTTGTGGGGTATTACCGGCGGTTCTTCTGACGATTGAGGAGGAGCGACGCGTCTCCGAACAGGAGGTTTTGCGAGCCCTTTTTACGGCGGCGGGATTAGGAATAATCATTGCAGAACGAGCGAATGTCTCCGGCGCTGAAGGCGGGTGTCAGGCCGAGATAGGATCCGCAGCAGCTATGGCTGCTGCAGCAGCCGTGGAATTAGCGGGTGGATCGCCACGACAGACCGCAGATGCGGCAGCGATCGCCATGAAATCGATGCTAGGTTTAGTTTGTGACCCTGTGGGAGGTCTAGTGGAGGTTCCCTGTGTAAAACGGAATGCCACGGGGGCCGTAATCGCCTTGTCTGCTGCTGAAATGGCGCTTTCGGGTGTGAGGAGCGCAATTCCAGTTGATGAGGTTATTGATACTATGGGTAAAATTGGAAATCAACTACCATGTGCTTTGAAGGAGACAGCCCAAGGAGGCCTCGCTGTGTCACCAACGGGACGACGAATCCAGGCTGATTTTCTATGAAGCTTTCTCAAACACAACTCGTTTTGAATAATTTCCAACGAGCACTTTTGGCAGAAGAAAAACAAGGGTTTACGAATACTGGGGTTTTGGGCGGATTTAATGCTTTTTTACGAGGAATTCTCCCAAGGTTAGGACAATTGTTTCCGGCTCATGATATGGATTTATTAAAGAATTTAGCTCAGCAATATCCCACTTTAAGCCCTCTGAGAAGAAGGGAGGCTTTTGCGGAACTTCGCCGTTTTATGCAAGAAATTGTATTGGAAGCCCAGGAAACCTTACCACAGAATGAGACACTTAATGAGGGTTTAAAATTACTGAGGAAAGAAAATATAGTGGAGCAAGAAGAAGTACCGGGGAAACACATTATGATAGGGAAAGAGGAAGAGCGAGCAACACAGGAAAAACAAGGAGATGCTAAAAAGACTGTTTCTCCTCATGGGGATTTGAAGGGATCAAACAGTGTTTCGTTGCGAGTTAAGCCGTTACAATACTTAAAAGGGGTTGGCCCGGAAAGGGCGAGGCAGCTTGAAAAGCTGGGGATTGAAAACGTTCAAGATCTGATGCTCTATTACCCTCGTCGGTATGAGGACCGCCGCAAGCGGATGATTTCCGAGCTAAAAGATGGAGAAACGGCGACACTAGCCGGAAAAGTAGTAGCTGGACATGTGGCGAATAGCAAAATGAAAGTGGTTAAGTTGAGTATTGAACAGGAAGGACGTTTATTCCAAGCAACTTGGTTTAATCAAACGTTTATTCTTAAACAATATCCTGTGGGAACGAAAGTTGTTGTTACTGGAAAAGTGCGCTGGCAACAACAGGTACCGGAAGTTTTAGTTACGGATGTTGAAAAGGATTGTGACGGTGGACCAATCGCCGCTTCTGATCGAGGTTCTCGAACGATTTTGCCGATTTATCCGGAAACCGCGCGTCTATCTTCCAAAGTAATCCGTGGCATAATCCAAGCTATTTTAGGTCAAGTTGAGGCAGCCTTTCCGGAAGTCTTACCTCTAGAAGAATTGGGGCAATGGATGGAGAGATCCCGCGCGCACCGAGAAATCCATTTTCCTGAAAACGATACTAGTTTATCCGAAGCAAGGGATAGGTTGGTTTTGGATGAGATTCTCTTTTTACAATTAGCAGTCGCAGGACTGCGTCAAGGCGTAGTTCGTCTGGGAAGTCCACCGTTATTGGGGGGAGAGGAACAAATCCAGAGATTTTACAGGGCCTTGCCATTTCACTTGACCAAAGCACAACAACGAGTGATTCAAGAAATTTTTGGGGATTTGGCTAAACCACAAGGGATGGCCCGTTTGGTCCAAGGGGATGTTGGGTCCGGTAAAACAGCTGTTGCTATGGCTGCTTTGCTTCGTGCGGTTGGATCAGGATACCAAGGGGCTATGATGGCCCCTACGGAGATTTTAGCATCACAGCATTTTCAATCGCTTGAGAAAGTGTTCACTCCTCTGGGAATTAAGGTAGTGTGTTTACTGGGGAGTCAGGGTAAAAGGGCGCGGGAGGAAACCTTAGCCATGATCGCAGATGGACGTGCTCAAGTTGTAGTGGGAACCCATGCTCTAATTCAGGAAACCGTGGAATTCAAGGCTTTGGGTCTTGCCGTCACTGATGAACAGCATCGGTTTGGTGTGCGACAGCGTTCTTTACTCCAGAGTAAGGGAGAAAGTCCACATGTTTTGGTTCTCACCGCGACACCGATTCCCCGGACCTTGGCTTTGACACTATACGGAGATTTGCAACTCTCTGTGCTTGATGAGATGCCTGTGGGGCGAAAGCCAATTATAACCCGTAAATTATCGGAACATGCCCGCCCGAAAATGGAAAAATTCCTTGAAGAGCAAATTAATCTTGGCAGGCAAATTTATGTCGTATGTCCGTTAGTTGAAGAGTCAGAATCGCTTGATCTTATTTCCGCCACCCAACGTGCCTCCGATCTACAGGTTAGGTTTCCGAACTGTCGCGTCGCCCTTTTGCACGGTAAAATGAAGGGAGCAGAAAAGGAATCGATCATGGCCGAGTTTAACGCTAGGAAAATTGATGTTTTGGTTGCTACTACTGTGGTAGAAGTTGGAGTCAATGTCCCTAATGCCTCGGTTATGGTCATTGAATCGGCAGAACGGTTCGGGCTCGCGCAATTGCATCAACTTAGAGGACGTGTTGGCCGTGGAGGTGATCAGTCTTACTGTTTTCTATTATCGGGAAACAAGAACAGTCGTCGTTTAGATATTCTTTGCCAAACGGAAGACGGCTTCAAGATCGCTGAAGAGGATATGCGTTTGCGTGGAACGGGGGAACTGTTAGGGACACGCCAGCACGGTTTAGCCGAATTGAGGCTTGCTGATCTATCACGTGATGGGCATCTTGTCGAGAAGGCTTACCAAATGGCACAAAGAGCTTTGCTGAACCCGGAAAAGTTCAAATTGCTTTTTCAAGAAGTGCAAAGGTTGTTTCCGCCGGAAAAGATTGGAGTGAATTAGTGGAGGAAGTTCGAGGAAGTGGAGGAAGTGTCTCTGCACGTTCACACACGCTGCATTGCTATTCGCTTGACGCTAAGGCTAAAACGCGGAACCTCTGGGCTTTTCTGGTCGGAATGCTATGCCATCCTTGGCGCATCCGACACTAGGAACGTCCTGTGCCGTCGCCTGCGCTCATTAACGCAATTCCACTAAAGTGTTCACTAAGCAGAGACACTTCCTCTGGCTTGGGTCAACAGGGGTTGGAACGACAGAGAACGTTGTTTGCGTTTTTGACGCAAAGGCACTTTTAAATAAATCAGATTTAAATTTCTTGGCAGGAATTGCCGAGTATGATTATGGACAAATGATCGAATAATAGAACCAGATTACGCGTAAAAAATAAAGGCAAAGCAGCAGCGAAGTAGGTCTGCTGCCTTCTCAAAAATATCTAATGGAGGTGTAAGATTTGACTGAATCTAATAAAACAATGGTCCAACTGACACCGGAATTAGAAAAGTT
>JAUZPJ010000127.1 GCA_030706025.1 Bacillota bacterium
CTAATTCAGATTGTCACAGAGACCGGTACCTATATGCACTCTCCCACAATTCTTGAGACATCAAAACGTTATAAACATCCCCATCTTAGACACCTGGAAAGATATTACTCTGTCTTTCCCACTGTTGCATACACGGAGGTTTTGCCACTTGATCCTTCTAAGATGGAAGGGAATGAAAAAGGTTCGCTTGAAGCAGGAATCCAGATCTTGTCGGCCGTCAATCGACGTGCTGAAGTAGAAGGAGTTGCCCGGGAACTACGAAGGCTCGCCAGGGATCACGGACTCCGTTGGAACGAAATGTCAGTCATGACTCGCGATATACAAGGTTATAACGAACTAGTTTCCCAGGTATTTTCATCTTATGAGGTCCCGCATTTTTTAGATCATAAACGGTCGATTCTTCATCATCCTTTGATTGAATTGGTACAGTCCATTATTGAAACAGCGGGAAGCCATTGGGGGTATGAACCTCTCTTTCGATGTTTAAAGACGGATTTTTTTCCGCTTCAAAGAGATGCTGTCGATCGTTTGGAAAACTATGTACTCGAACACGGGATACACGGCGAAGGCTGGAACAGTAATGTGACATGGCGGTACCACCGTCAGTGGTCTTTGGGAGAAAACGAGGAACAACGTGCAACCGAGCTAAAATTTCAAACTGAGCTAAACTCCTTCCGACAAACTGTTTATGATTTTGCAGCAAGATTTGTCCAAGGGGTGTCACCAGGGAGCAATACGGGAACGTTAACTGTTCGGGAGATTACTGAATTACTCTATACCTTTTTAGAAAAGCTAGGGGTTCAAGCGACTTTAAGAAAATGGTCGCAAATGGCCCAAGAAGAAGGCGCGCTCACCGAAGCAAAATTACACGAACAAATTTGGGACGCCGTCATCCAAGTGTTCGACGAAATGGTCTCCGGATTAGGAGAGGAATATTTAGAACTTGAGGAATATGCTTTAATTCTTGCCTCCGGAATCGAGGGAATCGAACTTGGGCAGATTCCCCCAGGGCTTGACCAAGTTTTGGTAGGATCGTTAGAACGTTCACGGAATCCGGAAGTCCGGGTCCTCTTTCTCCTTGGTGCGAATGAAGGGGTTCTTCCTGCCCGGCCTACAACAGATGGTGTTCTTGATGCAGAGGAACGAGAACAATTAGGAAAGGTAGGAGTAGTTCTGGCACCCAAAGGAAAGGCGCAAATCTTTGAGGAACAATTCTTTATCTATACTGCGCTCACTAGAGCTACGGAAAAGCTAGTGGTTTGTTATCCGCTGACTGACGAAGAGGGAAAGGGATTAACAGTATCACCTGTTGTCACACGGCTTACCCACATTTTCCCGATGCTAACAGAGTGCTTCCTAGGAAATCAGGCAGAAATTGACCTCATTAGCCAACCTGATTCTGCCTTCCAAGCCTATGCTCAACAACTAGGAGCACTTCGCCAAGGAGAACCGCTTTCTCTTCTTTGGGAGGCTACAGAAACCTGGCTAACCCAAGATCCCCTACGACAAGGCCTTGCAAAACGGTTACGGTCCAGTCTTGTTACTAAGAATCAAGAGGAGAGGATTCAACGCCCCCTGGCACGCCGCTTATATGGTAAACGTTTAAAAGCCAGCATTTCTCGTTTAGAACAATTTGCTAAGTGTCCTTTTGGACATTATGCACGGTACGGTCTGAAGCTGCGCGAAAGACTCACCTATCAACTGTCAAGCCCAGATATGGGTCAATTCTTTCATGCCCTTTTGCATGATTTCGCCCTACAGTTACAGGAACGCGGCTTAGTTTGGGGGAAATTAACAAAGGAAGAATCCTGGGCACTTGTCAGTGAACTGGCGGACAAGCTCGCACCAAATCTTCAACATAATATTCTCTTAAGCAGTGCCCGCTATCGTTATTTAACCCATAAACTCAAACGGACAGTTCATCACGCTGTAAGAGTACTCGCGGAACATGCCCGCCAAGGGGTATTTATTCCAATCCAGTTAGAAGTGAGTTTTGGCCCGAATGAAATTCTGCCAGGGATCGAGGTTCCGTTAACTGAGGATGATTCTCTTCTTTTGTGCGGTCAAATTGACCGTGTTGATGCTGCGTTCTTAGATGGACGAGTATATTTGCGAATTCTCGACTATAAATCTCGCGAACTATCCCTAAGTTTGGATTCGATTTATTATGGTTTAAACCTTCAATTACTATCGTATTTAAATGTAGCTCTGCAGGGGGCTGAGGTCTTGTTAAATACAACTCTACCCAGTGCACAGGATGAAGTCGCCTCGGGAATAGACAATCCTTCGCCGGGAAAGATTCCGGCTGGTTTTTTATATTTTCCCGTTTTAGAACCCCAGCTAGAAGAAAAAATACCCCTCAACCAGGAGGAGTTAGAACAGCGCCGGGTAAAAGCTGTCAAGGTCAGCGGTTTTTTATTAGCTGATCCAAGAGTATTAGAAGCTATGGATTCTTCCTTTTCCGCGGGACAATCCGATTTATTAGGACTTAAATTAAAAAAAGACGGTCATTTTAAAAAGGGTTCTAATGTTCTAACTGAGGATCAATTTTCCCGGCTCAGTAACCATCTTCATCAGTGGTTTCGACAGAAAGGCGAAGAGATATTAGAAGGCGATATTTCACTATCCCCTTATCGACGAGGAAAAAGCACTGGATGCCAGTATTGCTCGTATAAACCTGTATGCCACTTCGACCCTTACCTACCGGAAAACCAATACCGCGATCTGCCTGCTTTAAAGCAAGAAGAGATCTGGAAACGCCTTGAAGATCCGGAAGAAACTAAGGACTCGAACGACCTTGGCTATGATTGGCTGGAAAAGGAGAAAAACGATCCTACGGAAGAGAAGTCAACAAGGTTGAAAGGAGGAGATCCAAATTGATTACACCCCAATGGACCCCGGAACAAATTGCAGCCATGACATTGCGAGGAAGACTTTTAGTTGCAGCAGCAGCAGGTTCGGGTAAGACAGCTGTACTCGTGGAACGATTGATCCGTCGTATTACAGACCCTGAAGAAGCCGTAGATGTTGATCGTTTTCTAGTAGTTACTTTCACTAAAGCAGCAGCGAATGAGATGAGGGAGCGAGTCGGTAAGGCTTTGGATAATGCCTTATTTCACGAGCATGAAACCGAAGAATTTGAGCATCTTCTCCGCCAACGCTCCCTTCTTCAGAGGGCAAACATTACGACCTTGCATTCTTTCTGTTTAGAGTTAATCAGGAAGTATTTTTACCAGCTTGAACTTGATCCAGCGTTTAGGGTTGCGGATCAAGCAGAGGCAGATCTTCTGCGCCAAGATGCGGTTGAGGAACTCTTTGAAACTCTGTATGAACGAGAGGACACGGCCTTTTTGAAACTCGTTGATGCCTTTGGTTCGGATCGTGATGACCACCCCTTGATGGATCATATTTTGCGGCTATATGAGTTTGCGTATAGTCAGCCCCTGCCGGAAGTGTGGCTGCGTGAGCTTGGCAGGGCCTATATGTGGACAGATATAGAATCTATGATCTCAAGCGAATGGGGTCAAGCCATTCGCGAAGGGCTAGTGGACCTTGTCTCCGAAAGTATAAACTTACTCGAACGGGCTGAACAAATCACTCAACGTCCGAGCGGACCAGCCATCTACTCCGAGACCTTACTAGACGATTTAGCGCGAGTTCAATTGTTAAACCGTGCGTTAAGGGAAGGGAATTGGAGTCAGGTCGAAGTTCAGTTTCAATCCGCGGTTGTTTTCCCCAGACTCCCAGCTAAACGCTCGAAAACCAAGAAAAAGTCCTCTGATTCGGATGTTGACCTAAAATTTTTGGAAACGGATGAGGTCTTACAAAAGGCCTTGCAAGAAGAAAGCAAGAAATTAAGAGACGAAGCTAAAAAGAAACTCCTTTCTTTGAAGGAAGAGGTCTTTGCTTATCCAATTGAACAGCAACTTCCAGCCTTACGTGAGATGGGGACTATGGCACAGACACTCGGCCAGTTAGTCATGGATTTTTCACAACTTTATGCGCAGGCCAAAGAACATCGCAACGTCTTAGACTTTACGGATCTAGAACATTTTGCCCTTCGTTTACTAGAGGATGATAACGAGCCCTCTTTGATTGCCCAAGGGTTAAAAGAATTTTTTACAGAAGTCCTAGTTGATGAATATCAGGACATCAATCCTGTACAGGAACGCATCTTGCAGCTAGTATCTAAGCAAGGGGAGTTCCCTAATCTATTTATGGTTGGAGATGTAAAGCAAAGCATCTATCGTTTTCGAATGGCCGATCCGGGGTTATTTCTAAATAAATATAACACCTTGCCCCATTGGTGTCCTAGTTCGCTCGCTGAACCTTCCCTTTTGGAAACCGTGATTGATCTAAATCGTAACTTTCGAAGTCGTCGTGAGGTAGTGGAAGGTGTCAATTTCCTATTCCGTCAGATTATGACTAAAGGCGCTGGGGAAATTCTTTATGATGATCAAGCCGCCTTACAATATGGAGCTTCCTTTGTTTCCGAACAAGATCAGCTTTGCACGGCCGAAGGACCCATAGAGGTCCACCTTATTGACCCTAAAGGTATAAAAGACTCGTTAAACGCAACTGAACCCGCAAATAATGAAGATGGCTCACAACCCTCTTCAATGGAGGATGCTCCAGGGACAGAAGCAGAATTGTCTTTAGAAACTGAAGAGACTATAGCCCAAGAAGATATAGATAAGGCTCGCATTGAAGCACGTCTGGTTAGTGAACGTATCCAGCGCATGGTCAAAGGGTCTGAATTCCGGATTTATGATAAAGAACTTAAAGATTTCCGCGAAATCCGTTATTCCGATATTGTGATTTTAATGCGCTCCTATTCGGCTGTCGCTCCAACCTATGTCGAGGAATTCCAAAGTGCCGGCATCCCTGTTTATGCCGAAACGACAACTGGATACTTTGGAGCCAGTGAAGTAGAAACGATGTTGTCTCTTCTCAAAGCCATTGATAACCCGCGTCTCGACATACCTTTAGCTGCTGTCTTGCGCTCTTCGTTTGTTGGCTTAAACGGGCGTGAA
The DNA here is from genome assembly GCA_030706025.1 of Bacillota bacterium. Classification (GTDB taxonomy): domain Bacteria; phylum Bacillota; class Desulfitobacteriia; order Desulfitobacteriales; family Desulfitobacteriaceae; genus Desulfosporosinus. The sequence goes on from JAUZPJ010000127.1 coordinate 5,034, forward strand.
TTAGGTAAGATTCGAATGATGCTCCCTGAAGGTGACTTTTATGAAGCATTAACTCTAGCGGTTTGGGCTGGTATGGGGGAGGGTGCTTTAACACCAGATCGAGTCGTTCAGTTTAAACAAATCTTAAGTCTGTACGAAGAGTCTTTACCAAGACGGTTCGAAAAAGCACAAGAACTCTTGAGCTCTGCTGAGGGGCTAAAGGATAAAGTTACAGAATTTTGGTTAAAACTTCAAACTTGGCGAACGAAATCTCGTAATACATCACTGGCTGATTTGATCTGGTCTCTTTATGAAGAAACAGGGTACTTGGCTTATGTTGGAACCTTGCCGTCAGGGGGGCAACGACAAGCCAACTTACGAGTGCTCTATGATCGCGCCAGTCGCTTTGAAGCAACAAGAAGTCGTGGCTTGTTTCGTTTTCTCCGCTTTTTAGATCGCTTCCAAGGACAAGGTAAAGATATGGGAAATGCCCGCGTTTTGGGTGAAAATGAAAATGTTGTTCGTTTGATTACAGTACACGCTAGCAAAGGGTTGGAATTTCCGGTAGTGTTCGTTGTTGGACTAGGTCGTACGTTTAATACCCAAAGCCTCAAGGGAAAAATTCTTCTTCACTCCAAATTAGGTCTCGGCATGCCGATTATTGATGTTGAAAACAATGTGCGTTACCCTTCTCTGATCCAATATGCAGTTAAACGACGTTTGTCTCAAGAATCATTAGCCGAAGAGCTGCGTATCCTTTATGTTGCTCTTACTCGTGCCAAAGAACGACTATTTCTCTATGGGAACGTCGAAAACTTCGATAACACCCTTCATAAATGGAATAGCACGTCAGAATGGAACGGGATTTCCTTACCGGAAGCTCTACTCCGCAGCGCGAAATGCTTTTTGGATTGGATTGGTCCTGCGCTGGCCCGCCACCCTAAAACCCTTTTCGGGGAAACTGAGGAACAATCCGCTTTAGCTATACCCGAGGTCAATTCGCACTGGGAAATCCACCTTCATCAAAGCATGTCGGCCCTCAAGCTCAAAGAAGACTTTAAAGAAGTTCTTGAAACTACAAACGTTACCAAAGTCGACGGCGGCAGTGCAGGGGAGGACCTCAAAACTGAAGTTTACCGACGCCTAAATTGGCAGTATCCGCATCTCAAATCGGTTCGACAGGTGGCCAAAACAAGCGTCAGCGAACTGAAACGTAAATTTAGCTGGTATTCAACTGAAGAAGCATCACCATTTTCGATGGCCCCGAATCGAACGGCTGTCCTGAGCCGACCAAAATTTCTTCAATCGTCAACACAAACACTTACTCCCGCAGAACGGGGCACTGCCATGCATACAGCCATGCAGCATATTCCTTTCAAAGAATGGGCCGCACAATGGGCGAGATTGGACCAGCAAGAGCAATTAAATCAGGTTGTTGAGTTTCTAAATCTCCTTGAACAGCGTGAAATTCTGAGTGCAGAGCAAACGATGAGCATACAGCCAAAACAAATTATAGGATTACTGACCTCCCCATTGGGACAACGACTCTTTAGTGCAAAGCAACTGCTACGGGAAGTTCCTTTTACCTTGACATATCCTTCTGAGAATGAAACAAAGATTTTGGTTCAAGGAGTAATTGATGTAGTAATTATTAGTGAAGACGCAAACAAAAAGTACAGTGCCGAAATTCTTGACTATAAAACTGACTCCTTTCCTGCGGATAACCCAGTAGATCCTAAAGAACTTTTACAGAAACGTTACGCCTTTCAACTCTCACTTTATGCCCTAGCAATAGAGCGTTTACTAAAATTAAGCGTCTCCCAATGCACGCTTTATTCGTTCACCCTTAGTCAGGAAATTGCCATTCCAAATAATGAACACGAACGAACATTTTGAAAGTAAATATAACTTGTTTGCATTTTCCTAGACAGATCAGAATAGTATTAGCAGGTAAGTCCTAATATGGCTAATTGGATAATTTGAATTTTCTATAATAAGATTCGTCTTTAGGGAAGGATTTTGGACATATTTGGCGAAGATAACCGGTAGTTATGGAATAGTTCCTTGTGATTGTTGTAACTATTACAAAGAGTAAGGATGAAAGAGGTGTTAAAATGAGTCAAAATAAAATCGGTGCCGTATTGATAGCCGGCGCGGGGATTGCTGGTATTCAGTCTGCACTTGATTTAGCAGAGTCGGGATACTTAGTTCATTTAGTTGAAGAGTCGTCTGCAATTGGCGGAACCATGCCAATGTTGGATAAGACTTTCCCGACGAATGATTGCTCTATGTGTATTTTGTCTCCTAAATTGGTTGAATGTGGTCGCCATCTCAATATCCGCATTTATACTAATTCTAAAGTTGTTAAATCCGAGGGCGAAGCTGGTAACTTTAAAGTCACCATTAAACAAAAAGCTCGTTA
>JAUZPJ010000128.1 GCA_030706025.1 Bacillota bacterium
ATTCACAATCCTCATGACATTTATGCCATTTATACAACTCATACCATTTATACCATTTATTCCATTTATAGCATTTAAACTTTTTGTGATTTTCATGACATTTATGATGCTTATGACACTTATGATGCCTATGACCTTCGTGATTTTCGTGACAGTTACTGCCCTCATGACGGTCATGCTTTTCATCGTCTTCATGATCGTTATAATTCTTATATTTTAATTTATGCCCTTTTGCGCTAAACCCCGACCCTGAAGGCTTTGCGCGAACAATGAATTTCCTTTTTGCTGAAAAAGACATTGACTTCCCTCCTTAAAAATTTATTAAACCCTGATCTACAACGGATTCATCTTTAGTCCATAGTTAAACGAAGATTCTGGTATGCACATCATTTGCTTTAATTCTTATGGGGTTCAAAACGCTAGCGAGTGTAGTACCCCAAAGTACTACTGTTAAAAACATGAATAATAATCTCGGCACCCATAATCTCGGATTACTTTATTGTATTTTTCTTGTCCGTCATTTGTTACAAATTTCCTACTAATATAGAAAAAGATGCTAATTATTATTAATAAACAACCTTTTTGGGTCAAAAGGTCGAAATATTAACTACTCAAGAAGTTTTAAGTTATTAATGATATTTTGATCATTTGGTATGTTCCTTTTTGTTAACATTTGAACCACCCGAACAATCAAAGATATACAACTAACAAGAAACCCCCCAGCGTCATAGATGGGGGGTCTCCGGACCCAAACTTAAAGATTTTGTGTTTTTTGATCTTTACCGATGCTATGGAAAAAATCATGAGCAAAATTTGCCCCCTTACCAATCACAAGCCCAGTAATCCCTACTCCAACCATTGGGTTTAAAAGCTTAACATTTATCAATTGAAATGCATCAATATTACTTTGAAAAGCGAGGAGTAAGCCGAATGCCAAACTCAACACTTCCAACGTTAGGGGCCTAAACTTATCTGGAAAAAAGGGTATGGAGTAAACTACACCTTTAAGAATCTCAACTACCTTCTCCACAACAACAGCTAAGAGAAAAACCAAAGCAAGCCCGTCCAAAGTTTTCTCACCTCTGTTAATTCAGTTTCTTAAACAGACTAGTCCTATTCCCATTATATTCCGCGGCATTTGAATGGTTCTTATGAAAACATACTTAGTTCGGACCATTATACAAACTTAAAATTCTGACAACTGCAAGTTATGGTTTTTTATTAACATCAAAAGGATTTAAAGGAGTTCCAAAAAGTGGGCATTGAATCTATTTAAAATTCATGTTAAATTTAGTTGTACAGGTTATCTAGAAAAATAAGACATTAGCGCAAAAACTTTAAAACCTCCCGACGGGGAGGTTTCTTTCTATCTAAATATAACTATTACATAACAATGGTCAATTGATGCGAGTTTATTTTCCTTTTTGTTTTGTATATTCATTTTAATAAAATAAAAAGGAAAGGATAAGCCAATAGGCAACACCCTTTCCTTTTATGTCTCTTCTATTAAGTTAGATACTTAAACAAACACACCATTTAAACCTGATTTGGAAGTAACTTAACGTTTCCCCAAGCTGCTAGACGGTCATCCTTGATGATGACCATGCCAGTGACTCCTTCGATCCCTGCGGCAAACTCCAGGGTCTTTTCCAGATCATCGACTTTCTTAACCATGTTCCCACCTGCTGTTGCCACAGCATCAGCTAAGGCTACCGAGGGAGAAAGCACGACGACGGCGTCGGCTTGACCAAAGCTTAGGGAATGTCCTACTTTCCCCGAGGAAGTGCAAATCCCTAGCGGGGTCTGCTCTGGACGTATCTCAAGTGCAACTCGATTAGACAGGGGGGAATTCCCAGCGAAGATCCCGACCCTGCGAATTCGGCTGGTGCGAATGAAGATATCCCCGCCATTTTCCACAATCACATCCCGCGAACGTTTGGAGATCTCTTTTCCAACCCACTCCGACACGGCTCCCGCAACTGCGGCCATGGGGCCCACCCCGGCAAGCCGCCCTGCTTCCGCCATCGTCTGAACAATGACAGGTGCATTCGGCAAGACCTCATAAGGAATTAAAGATTTCACAAAACCGGGGTCTCTAAGGATATACTCTTCAAGCGGCCTGCGGCAGGCCAGCATCGTCTCTTCGACCCATTTTACCAACTCGGGCGAAAACCGCTCTTTGCGAATCCCAATATCCAAATCTGTTTCTTTCACGGCCAGTTGGAAATGGACGAGATCCTCTTGGCGATGATCCTGACGGTAAACCCTTTCCCTGTAATCCAATTACAAATGAACCTCCATAGCCCGCATCGGGCAAACTTTCGTACAAAGCATACAGACTATACACTGATCTCCATCAAAGTGGACTTCCATGGACGGACGTTCCATATATAAAGCCCCCGTCGGGCAAAGCCCCGTACAAGCTCCACACATAACACACTTTTCTTCATTGCGCACGATTCCTTGGTTAAGATCTTGCACCGAAACCCCTAAGTCGCGCAAATAAGTTAGTCCTTCATCACTTTGATCCCCGATCACTTCTAAGACCATCGTGCCCTCTTTTTGAGGATTGACATCCGCTTTTACTATATTAACCACTAAATCGTAATCTTTAACCAGACGATAAACAACCGGCTTAACCGAGATATCAGTTCCAAAGCGCAAAACGATTCTTTTCGGTGACATTTAATCAGCCTCCTTTAAGCTATGGGCTACAATCCCATCAGCAGGCGAGGGAAGAGTTTTAACGGGTTCTGTCAATAGGAAGTCCCCTTTTTGAATCCATTCTTTTAGATTTGAGGCGATTTCTCGGGCCCGCGGCATACTTGACAAAGGTGAGGTTTGAATTTCTTTGCCGTTGACCTTAATTGTTCCGCTCTTCAATTCTGCATAACTGACATACCCCAAATTGCCCGGTGTAAATGAAGGATACGCTTCCCCATAGTCAACAACAGGAGCAAACAATTCCTCATCCTTAAGGGCTGCGTAGCGAGCGATTTCTTCATTAAGAATAGGAATAGGAATCCCAATTCCTACACTAAGAGTGGCTCCATACCCTAGAAAGCTGGTGCCAACCAGCCAACGTGGACTCATTTGTTTAAGATCACCGATAACAGCAAGTGTTCCCCCGGCGCCTCCCAATTCCTGGCCGTCGACGTTCGTAATTGAAGGAAAATGTTGTGTCCCGTTCCAGGCGACATATCCGATTCCACCGCCGAGAAAAATCTTAGTACCCACTCCGATAGTCTTAAAATGAGGATCCTTTAGTAGCGGGCTCAATTGCCCTGAGGTGGAAAAGTTAGCATTCGCCATGTGAGGTTTAAGCATTCCCATATATGTGTAAATTGTACGATCCGTCAAGTTCACCGCACAATTGTAATTTTGATAGGCGTTGCGAGGATTAAATAAAATGGCCTCATTGATCTCATCCAAGGTAATTGTTGTTTCAATGTTCCTGCGTGGATAACAGTTTGTGCCGTAGGCTATTGCCTTAAGTTGAATCGGTTTACGTGCTACTAGATCTTGGATGACATGTCCGCCGCCATATCGAAATTCCCCTGGGTAGTTACTGTTCAGGGGATCATCTTCTGGCAGCTCTGCGGCTCCGATATAGGCATCAACAGCTGCTATACCCGCATAGGCCGAAACTCCGTTCAACCATACTTTTTGCATTTTCATGCGGGGTTTTGTATGCCCTAAACTCAAAAAGGCACCCGAAGAACACATGGGCGCAAAAGTACCCGTTGTTACCACATCAACTTCTCGAGCCGCTTGGGAGAGGCCCTTTTCCTCAACTAGTGTGATGAGTTCTTCTGCAGTTACAACAACCGCTTTACCTGCTTTAATCTTGGCATTAATTTCTCCATACGTTTTTTCAACACTCATAACATTCCCCACCTCCAGATTTAAGTTTGAACTAAACTTCAGATGAGGGTAGAACCCCACTGAGTAAGTTTTTCTGATTTGCTAATTGGCATAGAAAAAGACCTCTTCGAGAAGAAGAGGTCAAACTTGCATTTATCGACACTCCTCTTATCTGTCAGAAGAATTCTCTTCTGCTAGAATTAGCACCATACTTTGCACGACTATAAGCCGCCACAAAGTGGGTTGCCGGGTTTCATTGGGCTAGTCCCTCCACCACTCCGGATAAGAGCATTTATTAAGTTCAATACTCAGAGTCTAACATTTGTCTTATATCATGTCAATATGAAATTACAGTATATTAGTACACTATTCCACGGAATCGTTTTGCACCTACCCATGTAGCCAAACAAAATAACCTAAGTAATGGAATTGTATTAGGAACCATCGCTGGATAGGAAGCATAATTATTAATTCGCAGGGCATTCTAAACGTATTCTAGCGATTGGAGGAATACTATGGATCAGCCCAAACCAACTAAGCGAACCTTTCCTAACCGCGAGAAACTGCCTTACAGTCATCAACCTGATCAAGACGGACGGACCGATTATGGCAGAGATGGAGAAACGACCCAAAAAGGATAGATGATCTACTTACAAGGGGTCTTCTTTGTGTAAAATACATGAATGTTTATAGTCTAAGGAAGGAGGTATTCTATGTCTAATAAAGCAACCGACAAAGCTCAGACAGGTAAACCCGATAGGGGCAAAAATTCGCCTTTTAAAAAGAAGACACCACAAAGCCGGGCATAAGCCCGGCTTTTGACTTTTGAGTTTTAAGGGATACTATCCAAGAACGACTTCTGATATAATACACAATACGAGGGCTTTGCTCAAATTTAACGAGTTTTTGGCTGATAAAATCTAAGAAGCACGAACTCTTTTACTTAAGCTAAGTTTAGAACTCCTACTTTATCAAAGTGGTAGTTACATACGAATTAACATGGAAAAAGGTGACTATATGAAAAAAATTGAAGCAATAATTCGACCAGAAAAGCTGAATGATGTTAAGGTCGCTCTCTCAAACATCGGGGTTCAAGGGTTGACCGTCTCTAATGTGTTGGGGTTCGGAAACCAAAAGGGGCACACCCAAATATACCGTGGACAAGAAATCGTAACCAAGTTTTTGCCCAAGATAAAACTTGAGGTTGTCGTTTCTATAGAAAAATCTAACGACGTGATTGCTGCCATTGTCGAAACCTCCAAAACAGGCGACTTTGGAGATGGTAAAATCTTTGTCTATAATGTGGAGGAATCGATCCGGATTAGAACAGGCGAACACGGCGTCGACGCACTTTAGATGATTCATCCCTTGACACTGTTAATTTTTAAATAAAAACATTCTCACTTAGTTCAAAATCCGGATAAGCATTTTCTTTATGCTGAGTTAAATCTAAACCATTAACTTGCTCATCATCGGTTGCCCGCAATGGAGTGATCAGGGCAATTCCTTTCAGGATCAGAAACGTCATCAGTCCGGTGAATACATACGTTACTGCTACGGCAGCTAGTTGAATTAAAACAGGTTTAATTCCCCCTCCGTAAAGCAAACCATTATTAGATTGAGGATTAAGACTTAGATCTGCAAAAATCCCAGTTGCGATCGTGCCCCATGTCCCCCCGATTCCGTGGATTCCAAAGACATCCAGAGCATCATCGTACCCGAGCTTGGCCTTTAAGACACTAACCGCTAAATAACAGATTCCCCCAGCAATAAATCCAATGAGTAGTGAGCTCCCTGTTGACACAAACCCTGCCGCCGGGGTAATAGCCACAAGTCCGGCAATAATTCCGCTCACAGCTCCAAAAACAGTGACTTGACGACGATGAAACCATTCTAGGAGAGCCCATCCGACCATACCCGCTGCTCCGGCAATCTGGGTTGTAGCAAGAGCCAGCACAGCGACACTATTAGCCCCCATCGCACCTCCTGCATTAAACCCAAACCAACCAAACCACAACAAACCGCCTCCAAAAACTACATTCGGCATATTATGAGGAATATTCCACTCGTACCCTACTTGTAGTCTTTTGCCAATTACCATTGCTGCAACCAACCCTGACACTCCTGAGGCCATTTCCACGACAGTACCCCCTGCAAAATCCAATACGCCCAGATTCCGCAACCAGCCACCTACTCCCCAAACCCAATGAGCGAGTGGTATATAAACTAATGTGCTCCAAAAAAGCACAAACAACACAAAGGCTGGGAAACGTAGTCTTTCCGCAGTTGCTCCGCTGATTACCGCTGGGGTAATAATTGCAAACATAAGTTGAAATAAAAAGAATAACAAATGTGGAATCGTTGGAGCATAATCCGGATTGGGTTCAAGGCCGACCCCTTTGAGGCCCAACCAATTGAATCCGCCCAACAAATGGCCATGATCCGGTCCGAACGCTAATGAATACCCAAACAGTACCCAGACTACTGTGACTAATCCCAGAGCAATATAACTTTGCATCATAATCGAGAGAACATTGCGTTTTCGAACCATCCCCCCGTAAAATAACGCCAATCCCGGAGTCATTAGAAAAACCAAAATAGTGGATATAAATACGAACGAGATATCTCCGGTGTTTAATGTTGTCATTATTAACTAAAACCCTCCCTTGTTAGAGTAACTAAACTGATGCCATAACTTTGCGAAGGAAGATGCTCGATTACACTAAGCTACCTAAGCCTAACATGCATAAAAGGGGCTCTAAAAAGCATTAATTCTAACGCTTTTTAGAGCCCCTTTGCTCTTCCAACCAACTAATAAATTCATTATAGCTTTCTTAAACGAATGTGTCTAGAACTTTTTATCGCATATACATAATACACAATTAGAAAAGGAATTAACTTCCGCCTTCAATTCCGGGAAGTTCATGAAATCTAAAAAAAGTCCCCTCTCGAGGAGGGGATAAGGAGGAGGATCAAAGAATGAGAAAAAAACTATATGTAAACCGCCAAATTGAAAGCGGGTAATTATTAATTGACTTGATTATAAAACAATTTTGTTTCCATTCCTTGAACATAGTATTAAGAATATGTTAAATATAATTGTTTTCTTATAGAGGCGTGGCCGCTTGTAATACTTTGAATCTTAAACAACTCAATAATATTGTATATAGACTTGACGAAACGGAAAAAATGAAGTAAGATAACTATCGTCCGTGAAATGCCGATGTGGCTCAGAGGTAGAGCAGCTCACTCGTAATGAGCAGGTCGTCGGTTCGATTCCGACCATCGGCTCCATAGGAAACTTAGACCCCGCAAGCAATTGCGGGGTTTTTGCTTTTACTTTTAACTGAGAAGTAAACATTATCAGCTTTGACCAAATTATGACCTAAAATAAGGTTTATATTAGTCGAGCTTAAACTGTACGATTACAACGCCCGTTTTATGCATTTGTAGGTGCAGGAAAACCGGCTGACTGACAATTATACTTTGGTCTCCTTGTCTGTCAGAGCTTGGACAG
>JAUZPJ010000129.1 GCA_030706025.1 Bacillota bacterium
CTTTTACCGAAACCACCGAGCGATGAACAAGGTAAGGATGAGGACGAAGATCCGAGACAAGAATTGGTTGAACGCTTAATTTCATATCGTGCTTACAAACAAGCGGCGCAATTGTTGGAAACAATGGAAACAACAACAGGCCGCTCCTATTTCCGTGAGGTTGATGTCCAGAACTTACTAGAAGATGTTAAACCCGAGGATCCACTCGTGGGCATATCCTTCGATAACCTTTGGCAAGCGTTTTGCAAGGTGATTGAACGAGCGGAAAAAGGGGAAGAAATTAGGCATGTTGAGCCAGACGAGATCGCGATTGAGGTAATGCTCACAGATGTTTTGCGTCGCGTCGTTTTGCATCCAAAGGGTATGCGTTTTGGCCAGCTCATACGTGTCGGATCACGGATGGAGATCGTTGTTTCTTTTCTAGCCTTGCTGGAACTCTTGAAATCTGGAAAAGTTCGAGCGGAACAACCGGCCTTACTAAGCGATATTATGTTATTTCCAACGAAAAAAGCCTGGGAATTCATAGAGGAGGAGTAGATCGTATGCTGTTTCGGGAACCGGAAACGGCTGCTTTAGAAGCCCTTTTATTTGTTGCCAAAAATCCGCTGACGGCTGAGCTGCTCGGGGAGATCCTTGAATTGGATTGCTCACAAATTGAAGAGCTTCTTTACGAGCTTCGTGCTAAGTATGCTGACAAGTCTTGCGGTTTAACTCTCCTTGAAATCAATGGTGGATACAAATTGGGCACCAAGCCCGAAGCAGCCCGCTATATAGAGATTCTTTATAAACAACCTGTACAAGCCCTTTCTAATGCGGCCCTTGAAGTGCTCTCAATCATCGCTTATAAACAGCCAGTTACACGAGGGGAAGTGGACTTCATCCGAGGCGTTCAATCGGATCGTGCTTTGGCCACGTTAGTAGAAAAGGGATTAGTGAAAGATGCAGGACGTAAGGACGGTCCGGGACGACCAATTCTTTATGCAACCACAGAACAGTTTCTGGTTCATTTTGGTTTGCGTTCCTTAGACGATTTACCGAACCTCGAAGTGGGTCCCAATATGGACGATGAAGCAGCATGTGGGGTAGAGTTAAAGGAGTAGGGTTATGGAAAAGGTGATCGGTGAAAGGGGATTTCAGCAATGAACCTGATAGAAAATAAACGAATTATTTCACTTGTTCCATCGCACACTGAGATTCTATACTTTTTGGGTTTGCAAGCAAGGATAGTAGGGGTAACAGAACACTGCAATTTTCCTGAAGAAGCAAAAGCAAAAGAAAAAGTAGGTACCTTTGGACAGCCACAGTTAGCGACAATTCTCTCTCTTAAACCGGATCTCGTTTTGGCCGATCAAGCCTTACACAAAGGAATTATTGCGGAACTAGAAAACTCCGGAGTTAAAGTTTTGGCCTCGACGCCCTCAAATGTCGACGATGTTTTTGAGTTGATGAATAAGTTGGTAACGGTTTGCGGACCTGACATTTCAGAGCAAACAGACATCAATTCCTTACAAGAGAGGGTCCAAAAACTACGTCAAAGTTCCCATGGAAGGAAACCAAGAGTTTTTTACTTAATGAGTACGGATCCTATTGTTACACCGGGATCTAAATCAATTCAAGATGACGCTCTTCGAATTGCGGGTGGTCAATTGATGGATTTTCAGTCTGAGGATTTCTATGTTCAAGTACGATTCGACCAAATTAAGGAATTTGATCCCGAGGTCATCCTTTTTTGTGGTTATGAAAAAGGACAACCCTTGCCGCCAAAATGCAAGGGCTGTGTCGCCAAGAAACCTATTTGCCAGAGGACAGTGGATGATATTATCAACAAGGATTGGGAGGGGATAACGGCGGTCAGAGAAAATAGAGTTTATCCCATTTCCTGTCACACGATATGCAGACCCGGACCAAGATTAGTCGATGGTATGGAGAAATTACAGGAACTTCTGTCATCAAGTTCTTCGTTCTAGAGCCATCCCAAGCATCACTGTTCCAAATATTCCAAGTACGTGGAGAACAAACCAACCGGGCTGAAGTAAACTAAACTTATCAGAGTCGACCTTTTTCATATCAAAACCTCCAATGCATAGATTTAAATCTATGCTTAGTTTTTGTAGTTTAAGGGTTAAAATACCCATATTGAGTAGGAAATACCTTCCTGTCTTGATTGAATTAGGATTACCGTCTGAATAGAATTCTTTCATATCGGGCATCTTACCTATTTAGGAGAGTCAGACATAGACATGATGACGACCGATAGGGAGTACGGAGGGGTTTGGTTGCGAGTTCTAGCATTCTTGCTCGCTGTGGTTATTCTACTGATGCTAAGTTTAGCGGTTAGAGCCGAGGTTGATTTTCGATACCGACGTATTGAAGAGGAAGACCATCTCGATATTAATTTTCGTGCTTTCCACGGGTTATGGCATATTAACTATCAGATGCCCACGTTACAATTAGAATGGGAAAAAGGGCCCCAACTTGAAATGGAACAGGTAGTAAAGGCAAGAGGCGGAACACGCCAGTCGACGACGAAAGCGCGTTTTCGTTATATTCGCAGAGGATGGTTAGCTAGTTTTTGGGTGAAGGTTCCCCATTTGTTAAGATATTTAAATTGGGTGAAGCGTGAATTCTATCAAGGAATCCACTGTAAGGCGATTGACTGGCGTATAGAAATTGGATATAAAGATGCCAGCAATACAGCCCTTGCCGCAGGAGCCTTTTGGACAATGTTTGGTTTTGCTCTATCGCGTCTTTATAAACAAGTAAAAGTCGAGGTTTCATCGCCTACCCTGATTGTCGTCCCACAATACAAAAAAGAAGGTTTTTTATGTGATCTCAAATGCATATTTCATTTAAGAATCGGCCATATTATTCTTGTAGGATTTAATGTATTGAGAACATATAAGCGGGGAATAAGGGGGCAGAAACGTGGGGAATCATCCTATTGAATCCTTAATGAAAACGGCTATGGAGAGTATCCAGCAGATTGTTGATGTCAACACCATCGTTGGTGATCCGGTAGAGACTCATGATGGGTCCGTAATTATTCCGATTTCAAGAGTTGCTTGTGGCTTCGCAGCAGGTGGAAGTGAGTTTGCGCTACCCGATGACAATAAAGACACTGCGGGGGGCGGAACTGGCCAAGGAGGGGGAGGTTCACTTCCTTTCGGAGGTGGTGCTGGCGCCGGAGTTTCAGTACAACCTGTCGGTTTTTTGGTCGTGGGTAATGGTAATATTCGTCTTCTTCCCGTAGACGGAAATGTGGTAATAGATCGGTTGCTAGATACAGTTCCTGATTTGATCGATAAACTGACGGGAATGATCAGTCGAAAGAAAAAACCAGTATCGGATGAAATCATTATAGCCCGTGACTGACAGGGTCTATGATTCTTCAAAATCAAATAGGGTTAACGAAAAGAACGAGAGAATATCGTTCTTTTTTGTTTGTCATTTTCATACATTTCATTGAGACAAGGGGGTGGGAAATGGTTAATCTCATCTGGTTACTAATGTTGGCGATCGGAATTATTGTCGCTGCGCTTACCGGGCGTATAGAAAATGTCACCGTTTCTGCGATGAAAGCAGCAGAACTTGGGGTCGAAGTTGCGATTGAATTAATTGGTGTGATGAGCTTATGGTTAGGACTCATGCGGTTAGCTGAGGACGCTGGCTTAGTAAAAATGATTGCTCGCCTGTTTGGTCCCCTATTCGGTCGTTTGTTTCCGTCTCTCAAGCCGGATAGCCCGGCATTAGGGGCCATTATTATGAATGTGAGTGCAAATATACTAGGCTTGGGAAATGCCGCAACCCCTTTCGGGCTGAAAGCAATGGAAGAATTACAAAAGGAAAATACAACTCCAGATGTGGCAAGCCCTGCCATGTGTACGTTCTTGGCACTCAATACGTCTTGCATTACGTTAATCCCAGCGACGATTATAGGAGTTCGGCTTAAGGCAAATTCAGCGAATCCCACGGAGATTATCGGAACAACCATTGTTGCGACAGGGTGTGCCATGACAGTTGCCGTTATTGTGGATTTTCTGATTCGTCATAGGAGGAGGCCATGAATGTTATTGCCGAGATCTCTCGATGGGCGATTCCGTTACTGCTATTATTGATTCCAGTGTTGGCCTTTCTAAGGAAGGTTCCTGTCTATGAATCGTTCGTAGCGGGAGCAGAGGATGGATTTAAAACTGGAGTGCGGATTCTGCCATTTTTGATTGGGATGCTGCTTTCAATTCGGGTTTTCGTTGATTCTGGGGCTCTTGAGATCGTATCGCATTGGCTTCAACCCTTGTTCGGTCGTTTAGGTTTAGACCCCAATTTTGCAGCGATTATCCCACTAGCAATCATGCGCCCCCTGAGTGGTTCCGGGGCTTTAGGGGTTGCAACACAGCTGATCAATCAATATGGTCCGGATTCGTATATTGGTCGTTTAGCATCAACACTTCAAGGAAGTACAGATACGACGTTCTTTGTCTTAACGGTGTACTTTGGTTCCGTAGGAATCAAAAAATATCGCTACGCACTTAAGCTGGGTTTATTAGCAGATCTAATAGGCCTAATCGCTTCTGTTTGGATTGTTACGAAAACGTTTTATTGATCAATGCTTTGTACATACTAATGGTGAAACCGAAAGGGGGCATCATTAGTATGCTTTTTCGTATTACTTCATCGGCGTATCAGGAGGAGGAAGTACTTTCTTCTTTGGTTGAGGATATAGGAAGAAGAGGGGACGGGAGTAAAGAGTTTACTCTAGCTTTAGAAAGTAATCATTGTGTTAAGGCTTTGGGGCAATTAATGCGGCCAAAGCAATGGGTTAAGAACTCCTTTGTCCTAGTGGGTATGGTCTTTTCGCATAACTGGGGACAAGCAGCTTTATTGTTAAAAACGTTGTTGGCTGCGATGGCTTTTTGTTTTGTCTCCAGTGCAGTCTATGTTCTAAACGATTTTCTAGATCGGGAACGTGATCGAATGCACCCAGAAAAGTGTCATCGTCCCCTTGCTTCGGGTACTGTTACGCCGATCGCAGCGGGCATTATCTTCATGGTCTCTCTTTCCATCGGATTGTTACTGGGTTTGCGAGTTTCTAGCATAGCGTTTAGTATCCTGCTTTTTTATGTGATCCAAAATATCGCGTATTCAGCCGGGCTGAAACAAGTTGTGATGCTGGATGTTTTATTAATCGCCTTTGGTTTTATGCTTCGAATCTTAATGGGAACCTGGGGCGTCGGAATTGTACCTTCGAAATGGTTACTGCTGAGTGGTTTCACGTTAGCCCTGTTTATGGGATTCGGCAAACGATGGGCGGAACTTAATGTGCTCTTAACAGGGGCATGTTCTCATCGTCCGGTCCTAAAGAACTATAGTCTTGCGCGTTTAAATCAACTTTTAGTCGTTAGCGCTGGAACAGTGATTTTGACCTATAGTCTTTATGTGATCGATCCTAGCACCGTTATATTGCATCACACACCAAATTTAATTTATACAGTTCCATTTGTAATTTACGGCTTAGTGCGGTATTTATATCTTATTCGAGTCGGCAAAGGGGGAGATCCTACAAAATTGGTGACGAAGGATTCTCATATTATCGCTGCTATCTCCTTGTGGCTGGTTTCAGTTCTTTTGATTTTGAGCTAGACTAACGGCTTATTTTGTACTAGAAAATGAATGAGGGTAATGTCTTTGTTTTTGGTTGACTTTGTGGATGGCTTGAAGAGTTTACGCTTGAACTTGAAGAAAGCGTTTAATTTTTACAATCTTGTCTTAATCCTAGGGTTAGTTGCCAGAGTTCTGTGGATATATTGGGTAAGGACTAAGCCGATCTCTGATTTTGATTATTATCAAAGGTTAGCAACCCAAATTGCTCTGGGAGGAGAATGGGGAAATACTTATACCACGGTCGGATATCCTATTTTCTTGGCGCCCTTTTATTGGCTGCTGGGTTCTTCTACTTGGGTAGCTAAAACCCTTAATTTGGTTTTAAGTACGCTTAATAACCTGTTGGTTCTTAAGATCTTAAAGAAAATTAGGATCACTGAACCTTTGGCTAAGCTAGTTTTTGTCTTATATGTTTTTTTTCCAATGAACATTTATTACAATAGTCTTGTTGCTTCTGAAATCCTATTTACAACGCTAATCTTGCTCGCAACCTATAGTTATCTATGCGACATTAAGTATCAATACGTCTTAATCGGGGTGCTAACTGGGTTAAATACAATGATTAAACCATTCTTCCCGCTTTTTGCGTTCGCTGTTATCCTATCAGATCTTTTGTCTCAAAAGGGATTTTGGAAATGTATGAGACATGGTTTTATCATATTGCTCATGGCTGGAGTCATTATAGCTCCGTGGCTTTATCGGAACTATCGGTATAATGGGGAGTTTACCTATGTCTCAAACAATGCTGGGGTCGTTCTATACATCAACAATAACTCGCAGAATAAACTTAGTGGCTGGATGCCTGCCGAAAACGTCGAAAACTCAATCGTCAATAAGCCAGAATACCGTTCAGCAAATCAGACTGAAAAGAACAAAATGCTGAGTCGTGCTGCAAAAGAGTGGATTTTAGGCCACCCTAAGGAATATATTAGCTTAGGTTTTAAACGAATCAAGAGAACGTTTATTGAATATGGAAATAAAAACTATGGAGATATTTTTTTAGCCTTCTACGGAAGCGGAATACCCTCTTCCCTCCAAGTCAAGTGGTTTGAGGCGACCGAAACGATCAGGGCCCCCTTATTCATCGGCGGATTCATGAGTATTTTAGTTCAGACTATTATTTATCTCGGTTCACGTTTCACCACCCGAGGGAAGGAACCGTTCAATACGATCATGGGGGATGACTCAAGTCCTAGTCGTATTAAAGGATGTCTCCTTTTGCTCATATCGTTTTATATGTTTGCCGGCGTCTACTTTCTTACGGAAGGGCAAAGACGCTATGCTTTTCCCACAATCTTAAGCCTCATTTTTTATGCTGTCCTTGGTATTGGGGAAATTTGGTATACTATTAAATGGAGTCTGATAAAATTGCGAGGATAAATCATGCTAGGATTGACACTCATATCCGTACTTCTCGGTGCGGTGGGACAAGTCGTGGTTAAAATCGGAGCCCGACATTTAGAACTGGAGTTTTCAAGTGCCCAGCTATTACAGAGCCTTTTAGCAATTGTTAAAAATGGGCCCGTGATGCTTGGAATGGCGATGTATGGTTTGAGTTTCGTTCTTTGGGTTAAGGTTTTGAGCAAGGCTGAACTCAGTTACGCTTACCCGCTAGTAAGCCTCGGTTATATTGTGATTATGTTATTTTCATATTTTTACTTTAAAGAGGACATTTCCTTGTACAGGGCAATCGGAGTA
>JAUZPJ010000013.1 GCA_030706025.1 Bacillota bacterium
CTTCAAATAGCAAAGTATACTCTCGCCAGCGTTCAAGAGGAAACACCCTCCTTTCCACAGCGAGAACAGAAGCCACAATTGTACACTTCGATTCGTTAGCCAGACTGCTCATAACGCGAATTCGTTCAGATGTTGTTTCCCTACTTCTACCCAATACTTCAAAGGGCAGCCATTCCGTTGTCGGCAAATGCAAAATCGTTTTCTGGGGACACCAGGTTTGCAAATCATTAGCCCATTTTTGGGCCTGTTCTTCAGAGTAGGTCAAAATCAAACCAGGTTTGGCCGATTGCAAAAGCTGCGCAATGCAGGCTGCCTTTTGGCTGCCTGTTAAATCAAAAATCATTTGGGGCCATTGGCCCTGGTTTAACGACTGAACAATCTCATTGATGTCTAGCCCACGTCGAAGATAGTCATAAATTGTATCCAAAAACCGCTCATCCCTTTCGGGCAGCAAAAAAGATGAACGTCCGTCAAAGGACCCCCACTTGCCTACCCCTAATAACTCAAACGCGGGGCATGGTTAGCTTCAACCAGCCCCTTTAAAGTAATCATCATTCTCCAACCACGAAGCTCGGCATCCCTTCCTAATGATATACATGACGCGGCTGCATTTCCATTTCGCGTACACAACCGGAACAAAGAGCATAAGCCACATTTCCAACAATATCCATTATAGGGTCCGTGTTCTGCCTGGTCAAGTCATCTATTTCAATCTCGCCAATAATTCGATCGCAGGCATGACAAACTTTTAATATTTTCATCCTGTAATCACCTCCCTAGCTAGTAGAATTTCCCCTAGCCTATGAGGTTATACTCTTCTATCGATGGTACAAATTCATAGCCCGCTCTGTCTCTCCTTTTATCCAAAGCTGTACCGCCTTCACGGCACGTCCTAGCACCTCATCTAACAGTGTAAGTTCACTTTCTTCAAAAGGAGAAAGAACAAACCTTGCTGGATCCCACTCCTTGGGTGGGCGGCCCACACCCAATTTTAGCCGCCAAAACTTCTCGGATCCTAACTCAGCTAAAATTGACCTAATCCCATTATGCCCACCTGCACTTCCCTGATTGCGCAAACGAATTTTACCTAACGTTAAATCCATATCATCATGTACTATCAATAAATCTTCTCCCTGAACCTTATAGAAACGGCAAAGTTCACTCACCGATCGTCCACTCAAATTCATAAATGTTTGTGGTTTAAGTAAGAGAATACGTTCTCCCTCTTCATTTCCTTCTGCCCACAAACCCTGGAATTTTGTTCGGAACTGAAGTCCGTGAAGCTCAGCTAACAAGTCCACTAACAAAAAACCCATATTATGACGTGTCTCCAAGTATTGGGGACCGGGATTCCCAAGACCGACAATAACCTTCATTCTAATCTCCTCCAAAGCATATTCATCCCCTGCACTGAATACATTCTTTAAGAATAAGAATCGAATCATCACCAAAGGGGGGTGAACCAGTTGAAACCCAGTCGTAAGTATTTATCCTTACCGATCATTTCCCTCAAAGAAGGCCAACAAATTGGATATGTTAAAAACATAATTCTTGATGCCACTACTAAGTCTCTAGCTGCCATTGTTGTGGATCCAAAGGGTTTCTTCAAGGATCAGCGTATTATTCCTTACTCAAAAGTCATCAGTGTCGGCGATGACGCCATCACCATTGACAAAGAATCCCATGTAGAAAAGGCCTCAAATCTTCCAGAGCTGTTTGATTTGGTCAAAGAAAAGCTGACCATCATCGGAACAAAGATGGTCACGGAAACAGGAAAAACACTGGGTACTGCGGACGAATATTATGTTGATCCACAAACGGGGAAAATAACCCACATAGAGATTTCAGGTGGTAAACTTGAAGGATTCTTGAGTGGAAAGGCCTTAATTTCTGCGGACTACATCACAACAATCGGCCATGATGTTATTGTCACGCAAAAAGGCAGTGAAAATACTCTCACCGTCGCAGAAAAAGGACTCAGTGACTCCTTTAAAAGTTTAATTCACACCACGTCAAATCTAGCTTCAGAAACGACCCACACCATCAGCAGTTACTTCAAACGAACCAAAACCCAATCTACTTCTAACCCCGTTGCAGAAAAAGTCTCTGTTGTCATTCCCGAAACTGAAACTGCGCTCCCTGACGAGCAAATTGATTCGGAAATACCAATAACCAAAGAACCCCTGGGTTAATACCCCAGGGGCCTTTTTTAACTAAAGAGCTTACTAACTGAAAGATCTTCGTGAATTCGGACAATAGCTTCACCTAAGAGAGGGGCTACCGACAAGACCTTCATGATGGGGATGGTCTTCTCCATACCCAACGGAATCGTATTCGTTACTACTACTTCACGAATGACGGAGTTCTTAAGCCGCTCAATAGCGGGCCCAGATAAGACTGGATGGGTGCAGCAAGCATATACTTCCTTAGCCCCTCGTTCGAGGAGTGCCTGGGCCCCTTGGGTAATCGTCCCGGCTGTATCGATAATATCGTCGATCATGATCACGGTCTTCCCTTTTAGTTCGCCGATTACATGCATAATTTCTGATACATTGGGTTCCGGCCGTCGTTTATCAATAATAGCAAGTGTAGCACCAATCCGTTCAGCTAGATTCCGTGCTCGAGTAACTCCACCCAAATCCGGAGATACCACGCAGATGTTTTCCAGTCCCTTCTCCCTGAAATACTCTGCCAAAATTGGAACACCGGGCAAATGATCAAGAGGAATATCGAAGAATCCCTGAATTGCCGGAGCATGTAAGTCCATGGTTACAACACGATCTGCTCCTGCAGTGGTAATTAGATTAGCCATTAGCTTCGCCGTAATAGGGTCACGAGCCTTCGACTTCCGCTCCTGGCGAGCGTATCCATAATAAGGCATCACGGCAGTAATACGGCGTGCTGAGGCCCGACGAATAGCATCAATCATGATTAACAACTCCATGATATTGTCATTCGTTGGATGACAGGTAGGTTGAACTACGTAAATATCTGACCCCCGTACACTTTCATCAATGGCCAAACAGGTTTCACCGTCTTGAAAACGTTTTATTTTTGCCTCACCGAGCGGAACACCAAGATAACTAACAATTTCCTGTGCCAACGGTCGATTGGCATTCCCGCAGAAAATCTTAAATTCTTTTGCCGCCATGCCTTTTATAGCCCCCTATTTTATTGTTTTACGCTGCCAATTTACTTTGGTTACTTGCTTGCTTCGTTCGACTGCCAAGGCCTCCGCAGGAACATCCTTGGTAATCGTTGAACCTGCCCCCGTAACAGCATTGTCCCCTACTTCTAGCGGAGCAACTAAGTTTGTATTACTGCCGATAAAGGCATGATCTCCAATTTTGGTCGGATATTTCTTCACTCCATCATAATTACAGGTGATCGTACCCGCACCAATATTAGCAGACTTTCCGATATGCGTGTCTCCGATATAACTTAAATGGGGTACTTTCGATCCTGTTTCAATCCAACTGTTTTTGATTTCAACGAAATCACCTACTTTTACTTCTGATTCTAACTTTGTACCAGGCCGCAAATAGGCAAACGGTCCAATATGACAGCGGTCCCCAATCAGGACATCTTTAGCTACCGTGTAAGTCACTTCAGACCCACACCCCACTGTACAATTGTCTAAACTAGTCTGGGGTCCGATTATAACATCTTCCGCAATCCGAGTTTTGCCTAATAAACGTGTAAAAGGCAAAATTGTTACATCTCGGGAAAGTTCCACCCCTGCGCTAATGAAGGTTGTGGCGGGGTCCACCATGGTAACGCCTTCAGTCATCCAATACTCAAGAATGCGCTCGCGAAAAATCGCCTCAGCCTGGGCCAATTGAGCCCGGCTATTAATCCCTAAGGCTTCGTGGGAATCCCTTGTACAATGTGTTGACATTTTTTCTCCCTGTCTAGAAAAAATATCAAAGACTTCTGTCAGATAATATTCCCCTTGCGCATTTTGCGGAGTAATTTTCGTCAGGGCATCTTTGAGTGCCGAACCCTCGAAACAGTAGGTCCCCGTATTAATTTCTTTGATTTGGCGCTCATCAGGAGTTGCGTCTTTTTCCTCGACAATCTTTACAAGGTCGTCACCGCGTTTAACAACCCGGCCGTATCCAAACGGTTGTTCCATGTAAGCCGTCAATACCGTAGCTTTAGACCCCCGAGTCGTGTGTAATTCAATTAATGCCCTTAGTGTCTCAGGGTTAAGTAACGGCTGATCCCCGCTTAGGACAAGAACTGTCTGAACACCCTCCAAAAAAGGTAAGGCTTGCATAATGGCATGTCCAGTTCCAAGCTGTTCAGTCTGAACAACTATCTCCGCGCGTCCAGATATACTGGCCTCAACAACCTCTCGTCCATGACCGACTATAACCAAAGGACGTTCAATTCCTACTTGGTTTGCCGTATTTAAGACATGTTCAATGAGGGGCTGACCGGCCAATGAATGCATGACTTTCGGCAACTTCGATTTCATTCTTGTCCCTTTTCCTGCAGCCATGATCACCGCTACTAAATTAGGCATATCTTAATCGCCTCCAGCTTTGTCTATCATTAGTCTAACCTCAATTAATTTTTTGCATTCCAAATTTATTCATTCGTCAAACAACCTTAAAACCCTCTTTTATTCCTAAAGTTTAATAATTCAAATAAGCAACACTAAGTTGGCACTCTTTGACTAGTAAAAAAGAGGAGACCTATCTGCAAGGTCTCCTACATCTATCAAGTACATCTATAATTTCGAATTAAGTCACGAATAATCGTTTAAATA
Organism: Bacillota bacterium; assembly: GCA_030706025.1. Taxonomy (GTDB): domain Bacteria; phylum Bacillota; class Desulfitobacteriia; order Desulfitobacteriales; family Desulfitobacteriaceae; genus Desulfosporosinus. The sequence goes on from JAUZPJ010000013.1 coordinate 4,775, forward strand.
GCTTCTTGATAAGCTTTTAAAACTGCGGTCTGGATTACCTCCCGTGCAGCAGAAGAAATGGGGTGAGCGATATCACGAAATTCTCCTTCCGGCGTTTTACGGCTAGGCATAGCTACAAAAATTCCGTTCATACCTTCAACCACTTTGACATCATGGACCACAAAAGCATTATCAAAGGTCACGGAGACCACCGCCTTCATCTTACCTTCCGTGTTTATCTTCCGAACCCGCACATCAGTAATATTCATTATGAATCACCACCCTTCCATCTGACCTTCCGGGCTTGTCCATAATGTATTCTCTGTATGGCAAAAAAATCCTGCATTAAATTTGAATTCGGAAAAATTTCTGCAATTTTAAACCCTTAATGATTAAATTCAGAAGGTAATCTTGGAACGACCAATGACTTTCCCGTGTTCATATCCAATTCCTTCAGTTGTAAAAGGGGTAAGTACCCATCGACAAGTTTCGGCTCCTCCGTTACTTGAGCCTCCACCAAAACGCCCATCCCCACAACCTCTGCTTCAAACTCAGCCATTAAATTCTTCATCCCCAGAGCCGTTCCACCAGCCTTCATAAAATCGTCGATCAAAAGGACACGCTGTTGGGGTTCTAGGGCTCTGCGGGAAAGTGACATGGTTTGAATTCGCTTAGATGAACCTGAAACATAATTGATGCTGACGGAAGTGCCCTCCGTCACTTTGTTGCCGCTGCGAATGACCACCATAGGCAATCCTAAAGCTTCCGCCGTTAAAAGGGCAAGGGGGATTCCTTTCGTTTCGATTGTAACGACAACATCGGGCCTTTGGGGTCTAAAGACACCTGCGAAGATAAGTCCCAGTTGCCGTAAAATCGCTGGATCAAATAACAAATCCGTCATATACAGGAAACCGCCCGCCAGAATACGTTCTTTATCACTGAGGCGTTCGGCAATCATGTTTAAAAATTGAGTTGCTTCTTCCTTGGAAATCTCAGGAATATAGCGCACTCCCCCTGCTGCCCCAGAAATTGTTTCAAGATGACCCTGACCTGAAAGTAAAAGGCTTTCTTTGACTGCCACCAAATCCTCACTGATCGTAGATTTAGCCGTACCGAACCGTTCTGCAAATAGGGTTAGGGGAGTAAGGACATTCGGTTTTAGCATCAACACTTGAGTGATGGCCACCATCCGTTCCGCCCTTTTCATCTTCTTCACGATTATTGATCCACCTTGTCCGCTTCATTCTTTCTAAGAGTCTCAAACATTACATTTTCGGCTGTCACAATATGGGCGATAGCCAACGATTGTGCTTCTTCGCTATTATGATTTCTTAAGGCTTCAACAATCATCCTGTGCTCTTCAATCGCCAGTTTGTTGCGCCCTGGAACAGCCAATGAGGTTGAGCGAAATCGTTGAATCTGTTCTCGGAGATTTTCTAAAATCTGTACCAACCGCTCATTACGGCTGGCCCGATATACTAAAGCATGGAAATCCGTATCTAGCTTGACTTTCTGTTCTAAATCCATCTCGCTCTCGCTAGTTCTAATTATAAGCGACTGCTCCATTAGTTCCAATTCATCCTCAGTTATCCGTTCCGCTGCCAGCCCTGCGGCTAAACCCTCTAATGCAGAACGAATCTCAAAAACATCAGCGACATCTTTTAAAGAGACACCCGCAACATAGGCCCCCTTGCGCGGAATCATCACGACAAAATTCTCAAGTTCTAATTTCCGGATTGCTTCCCTAACCGGTGTTCGGCTAACTCCCATCTCCTCGGCCAATTGAATCTCCATTAACCGCTCCCCTGGCTCAAGAACCCCACTAAGAATAGCCTCGCGCATGGACTCAAATACAATCTCCCGCAATGGTTTGTACCCATCAAGTATAACCGGCACTAAGCGTTTACCCACAAATCTCTCCCCTTTCATTCTTCTATTCTCGTCACGGTTGATGTTACCCAAACATTGTTAAAACCTTTTTTTCTCAACCGATCTTTAACTTCTAAAGCATGCTCTTTTCCATGGGCAATTCCAAAAACACAAGAACCACTTCCAGACATTAAAGAACCATAACACCCCTCTTGCAATAAGAGCTGTTTAAGTTCCAAAATTTGCGGGACAATTTGAATAGAGGCAGGCTCCAAGTCGTTATAAAAAAGTTCTACAATTTGCGGCTTCGAAGCCTGACTTAAGGCTTTTTCCCAATCCGTCCTCGTTAAACTCCCACCCTGCCCTAGCAGATCAAATCGACGGTAGGCATCACTCGTGTTTACACCGCCTAAGGGCTTAACTAATACAACATCCATCTCTGGAGCTGGAGGCAAGAACTCCAGTTTTTCCCCTCGTCCAGTTGCCCACATTGTTCCACCCTGAATGCAGAAGGCGACATCTGCCCCGCATCGTTCCGCGAGGTCGAGGAGTGCTCTCCTGTCTAATGGTTTTTCATAAAGTTGATTTAATATACGAAGCGTCGCTGCAGCATCTGTGCTCCCTCCAGCTAGTCCAGCCTGTACGGGAATATTTTTTTGTATTTCAATTTCTATCCCTTCAGACAGGCCACAATGCTCTAAAAATAACACAGCGGCTTTATGCGCCAAATTACCCGTGCCACTTAATGCCCCGCACCGACATACAACGTCTTTTCCATATCGACGAACCCGTACAATATCATGTAGATCGATGGATTGCATAACACTCTGAAGTTCATGATACCCGTCTTCTCGGGTTCCACGAATTGCCAAAGCTAGATTAATCTTGGCGTAGGCGAACGTTGTCAAAAAAGTCTCCTGCATTTGCCTTACCCTTTCCGAACATTAAACATTGATTAACCTTCATTATACATATTTTCGGGTTGAAGTTCCAGCATTTCTCTTTGCGAAATCTCGCGTAATTAAAAGAGGCGAAGTAAATTCTCGCCCCTTTAATTTAATATCACTATTCTAAAATTAACATCGAGCAGATCACACCCCTACAGCCTTCGGTGTTGGCTCAAAAACAGATGTCTTCTGTAATTCCATTCTCTTCCGAATTTCCTCTTCAATCGGCTCAATATGTTCGTAAAACATGACAAAGGTATCACCCGAAATGCAACTGTCTAATCCCAGACAAAAGGCTTCTAGCTCTGGTAATACAACCTTTATGTTAGAAGGTTTCATCCCACTCTTTACTGCCTCGTCATAGAGAATCTGCGCAATCTCGCCCGGTTTACGTCCACGCAGATCAGCATCCTCCCGAATAATTAACCGCTTGAAACCCTGTGCCGCTATACGGCCCACCTCGCGTATTGAATCATCTGGCCTGTCGCCAGGAACAGTGATACACCCTACAAGAGAACCGCCTTTAAACTGTTTAAGAGTCTTAGCAACTTCTTCAATCCCCGCGGCATTATGTCCATAGTCAACAAAAACCTGCACTCCATCTACTTCATACCGATTAAGACGTCCGCGATTGTGCTCTGCATCAGAGGAGAAGTGTTGCAGTGATTCCCGAATTGTCGCAGCACTTAACCCCAAAGCCCAACCCGCAGCAATTGCTGCCAAGGCATTTTGGACATTATGCTGGGCCTTCCCTTCCCAAGTCACTGGAATCTGTTTAACAGAACAGATCCGAAAACTCTTTGAACCTTGACAAAGCAAGATCATACCCCGACGGACAAAGACAGCAGTACCGCCTAACCCTAAATGTTTCCTTACATGAATGTTATCCTTTTCCGTACTAAAGAAGATGACTCTTCCCACCGTACGCTGAGCCATTTGAGCTACATAGGGATCATCCGCATTTAATACTACATAACTATGAGGTCTTACCACCTCTGCCACTAGGCTTTTGACATGAGCAATATCTTCCATGGTCTCTATCCCATACTGCCCTAAATGGTCGCCGGAAACGTTCGTAATTACAGCAACATCTGCATAATCATAACCTAAGCCAGCCCGCAGTATGCCACCCCTTGCTGTTTCTAAAACGGCCACCTGAACGTCAGGGTGCCTCAAAACAGTCCTTGCGCTCTCCGGCCCGGTCATATCCCCTTTAACCCACAGTTTCTGATCAATATATATCCCATCTGTGGAAGTCATTCCTACCAGAAGCTGTTGGTCGACAAGCATTTTCCTAATCATCCGAGTGGTTGTCGTTTTCCCATTTGTTCCTGTAATTGAAATAATCGGGATCCTGCCGTTTCCCGAGGGAAACACTTGCTCGACAATTGCTTTACCCACATTTCGTGCCTTACCCATGCTTGGAAAATGGTGCATACGAATCCCCGGGGCAGCATTAACCTCTATGATATGTCCATTCTTTTCACGATAGGACTCTCTGATATCCTCAATTATTAAGTCAATACCAGCCACATCTAAGCCAATTAGCTTCGCCGTATTAACAACTAAATCAACGTTATCAGGATGTACTAAGTCGGTCACATCCTTAGCGATCCCCCCGGTACTTAAATTTGCACTATCCCTCAAATACACTACCTCACCCGGCTCTGGAACGGAGGCTAACGTCATCTGCTTTTGGGAAAGTGTCAAAACCACCACAGGATCAATTTTGATCTTTGTTAATTCCTTCTCATGGTCATCTCCCCGCCGCGGATCAGCGTTTGCCCGTGCTACTAACTCCTCTATCGAGGATGAACCATCACCGCATACATGGGCTGGAATTCTCTGGGCAGCGGCTATTAAACGATCTCCAACCACCACTAATCGATAATGTTGGCCCACAATGTACTCTTCAATAATCACCCAATCCCCATATGTTTGGGCAACCCTAAACGCGGCTCTAACCTCTGCAGCGCTAGTGAGTCGAATCGTTACCCCTTTTCCCTGGTTCCCATGCAAAGGTTTAATGACAACAGGGGTTTCCATATCCTGAAATGCCTGAATGGCCTCCTCTTCTGTCTTGACAATATATCCCCAAGGAACAGGAACCCCGCCCTCGCTTAATATTTTCTTGGTCATTTCCTTATCGCAAGCAATATCTACACCTATACTAGACGTCGCACTGGTAATCGTTGCTTGAATACGTCGTTGATTACGACCATAACCCAACTGTAACAAGCTACCCTCATTAAGGCGGTGGACAGGAATTCCCAGTTCTCGGCACGCTTCAACAATAACCCTGGTTGAAACCCCCAATTCATTGTCGGCCATCACTTCTTTAATGCTGTTTAAAGCTTGCCCTACGTCAAAAGAATTCTGTTCCAAGAGAGTTTTCACAAGATCAAACCCTTGCTTAAATCCCTCAATCGCTCCCTCTTTAGCTTCGTAATTGAAGATGATCTCATACCGCCCTGGATGTTCTAAAATACCCATAGTTTTTCCGTATTTAATTGTTTGGCCTGCCTGTGTCAAAAGATCTATGGTCACATGTTCAATAACATGTCCTATAAGGGTTCCTTCTTCTAAACGCTCTAAAAATCCGCCAATTTTACCCCTTGAACAATAATGATCCGCCAGGGTCGGTAAATGCTTGATAAGACGAAAACGAAAATCTCCTAATTCATTAGTAAAACATTCGGTCCATTCTTGGAGATCCACAATCGCTCGAATAATGGGCCTATGACTATAAGCATTAGGCCCTTCGATTGCTTGGATTTCTCTAATCTCCATTATGCTATTGTTCCTCCTTCGGTCGCTATGGATATTAACCTTATCCCACCCTAGTTTTAACCTTTTTTCCTTCTGGTATTCCTTTATAGGGTCATTCGTTCTCATTAAAGCAAGGATATGCGACGTTTTAGATCAAAACTATAGCCGTCTGATAGAACATGCATTAAAACAGGACTTAAAACTAAGGCTTGGCCTGGCGTCGATTCCGAAACATTCGTTGTCGTGGAAGGAGACGCGTCCACCACCGTTACCGTATTGCTTCCAACGACCGAAAAGCGCGCATCGGATTGCACTAGAATCGCGGTATCCTCATCAATTCCCACACCGAGTACATAAGGATTTTGAGAAATTGCCGATAAAAGCCGGCCTATTCGTCCACGCTGAGCAAAGTGTTGATCGATCACCACGGATCGCAAAAGCCCCAATCCCGGCGCCATTGTTAAGGCATTTTTCTTCGCCGTACCCGCTTCCCCACCGACAATCATCGTATCAGACATAACAGATGCCCCTGCGCTCGTCCCTGCAATAATGATCCCCTGTTCGTAAAGTTGCTGGAGTGTTCTGCCTAACAACGTCCCCCCAAGCAAGCCGGTAATCCGTAGTTGATCTCCCCCAGTAAAAAAAACTCCAGTTGATCGTTCGAATTCCTTTCCTATTCCTTCCCTATTTGCCTGAGTACGATCTGAAACATCAAGAACCTGTACCTCCTGAGCCCCTAATTCAAGAAATAGAGCATGGTACTCAGTACCTACTTGAAGCGGATATTCTGTTGCAGCCGTTAGCACTGTTATACGGCTTTCCCTACCGCCAGATTCTTGGATAAAACGCTTAAGGATCTTGCACTCTCCCTTTTTATCTTCTGCCCCACCGATAATAAGCAGCTTTCCTTCCACATGTTCTGCCAATCTAATCCCTCCAGTCCATTTATTTTCCACCTAAAGAGGGTCTAATTATGCAACGAACATTCAGAAACCACTTACATACCATGAGATATACCCAGAAATGTTAGAAAGGAGGTTTTGCTTATGCCCAATCGTACCATTATCATTCATACCAACCGTCGTCAGCTAGAACTTTATGAAGGAAACCGTCTTATCAAGAGTTATCCAATAGCAGTGGGGAAAGGATCAACTCCTTCACCCACTGGCCATTACTCCGTGGCTACTAAAACATTTTATCCTGGCGGTGTCTTTGGCAGTCGCTGGATGGGGCTTTCTATTCCCCATTATGGAATTCATGGCACAAATAACCCGGGCAGTATCGGACAAGCCGTGTCCAAAGGATGTATTCGCATGCATAACCATGACGTTGAACACTTATTCCAACGGGTCGGGGTCGGCACTCCCGTGATCATCCAACGTTAACTGAAGAAAAAGGGACGGTTCTCTCGCTTCCTATTAGGAAACAGAAGAACCGTCCCCTTGCTTCCCCACACCCTTCACATTCAATAATCTATTTAATAAGGACTCCTGGGATATCCCCGACGCATTTGACCCCGTGTCTCGACCCCTCCGATTCCATCTGTACCCGTAATCGTATGCGTAAGAATATCCTTCACAGAAACAATATGATCTGTTGGGGTATATGCAATTCGCTCTACGATAAAAACCGGGTCAAAGGCATGAATGAGCATACGCTTAGGCGATGAGGCAAAATTTGCCCCAGCAGAAAGAATCGCTTCATAGTTGGATTGACAAGCTCCTGCGAAGATCACTAAATTATCTCGGTTATGCTGAAACCGGCGAGCCTCTCGGACAGATTCTACAAAGTAACGTGAACTACGATAACTGTCCATACTATGAAAGTCCCTTTTTCCACTGATGAACCCATCATGACCAGTCAACACTAAGATATCCGTTGGATTTTCTTGTAATATCTTACGAATTACTTTGGGTTGTTCTTTCTCTGATTTGCAAATTCCCTTTGCATCTATTCCCATCTGTCGATATGTCTTAAGACATTGATTTAGGTAATCTTGATCGCCATCCAGTTGCAATACCCTCCCTGGTATTTCAAAAAACTCCCTTTCGTCTTGCTCATCCGTTTTTCTTTGACTCGTTAGCTTATGCAATTTTTGATAAATCATTTTATTATCAACACGCTCATAGTTGGCAACTTCTGCCGGACTCTTGCAAATAAGGTCTGAAAGCGGTGCGTCTGCAAGTAATCTTAAATTAAGTCCTTTTAGAATAGCAGAAGTTTCGCCATTATAATTTTCGTGTATCTCGTCAATGTGAAAGTAAATATCTTGTTGATGCGAAATTCGTGCCACAGTATCCCCAATATTTAACATGGACGAACCTCCTTCTCTCTCTAATGTTTTATCGCTATATACTATGTCAAACAAAAGCAAACGGCATAGATTATAGTAATTACAGATAGAAAAGGGGGACCAAAGATGTTCGCAGCAGTCATTCCAGCAAAAAATGAGGAAAAAAGCATCTTGGCTGCTTTGACCACCATTTTGCGTCTTCCAGTCGGTTATATCATTTTGGTTCTTAACGGCTGTACTGATCGGACATTCGAACTTATCCGTTCAATTCCAGATCCGAGGCTTCACATCCTATATTTCACAGAGCCTTTAGGAATTGATATCCCACGAGCAGTGGGAGCGCTCTATGCACGCCATTTAGGTGTCAAGGGTACACTTTTTATCGATGGGGATATGTCGGGAGATATTTATAAAAATCTTCTTCATCTTATTACGTCGATTGAATCCGGAACGGATCTTGCCTTAACTAATTGTTACCCCTACATCACGAATCGTCAAAAGCTTGCCCATCTCGTACTAAAATTTCGAGCCAGACTGAACCGGGAACTTGATCTCTTTAAAATCCTAGGCCTTGCCACTCCTACACACGGCCCTCATGCACTTTCTGAACACGCCTTAAAAATTCTCCCTTCCGAAGCGATTGCTATTCCACCACTCACCTTATATTGGGCAAAGAAAAATAATCTTAGTATAAAAGTAGCTACATCCATCCCCCATGAAGCTCTTCACTCACCAAGGAAACACCGCAATCACGCTCGTTTAATTGCGGAGACCATCATTGGGGATTGTCTCATGGGATTAGCACTTCACCAAAATGCGCCTTTAACTCGGACGCTCGGAAAACACACATTACTTGGCTACCACCCGGAACGACGTTTTGACCTCCTCGCTGAATGGGAACAATCATTAAAGTACCAAGATATATTTTATGAACAACATGTTATTATTCCAGGGCCTTCTACATTGGGTAAAAGTGAAGGCATATTAACCTAATTGTCCTTTAAATGTTCCTTTTTTGGGGATCAATATTATGTTTCTGAAAATAGTCCAAAATCTTTCCCTTTTCTTCCACCCTTACATGTACAATGGGTTTAACTTCCCCTTCACTAACCCCATTCCACTTTAAATAAATTGATTGACTATAGGATTTATTCAGAATGGGGTCAGCATATTGTAGGTCAACAACCACGTACTGCGCATTTATCGTTGATTTTTGGGGGTCAATCTGATCATTAGGGACCGTCATAATCAAGCTTGAAGAGGTATCCTTTGGAATTTCATTCACAATAGCTGATTCATCATGGTGAATCGGCTTTCCAGCGAGACGATCATCAAAAACAATCGTCTCGCTAGAAAGATCAACCGCAGGATGAACTCCAACATTCGTAAATTTCAACTCCAGTCCTAGTTCCTTGCCTAAATCAACTTTTGGAGATTCTCTTAAAACAAAATAAGGGCGCGCTGAATTTTGTTGTACCCTCCATGCGGCAACCGTCAAATAAACAGTTATCAAAGCAGTTAATGCTAACACCGTTGTCGCCACTGTAGCAATAATACTTGACCATTTCATAAATCTCTTTGTTTTATTCACTCCCGGTTTTCAACCTCCGTCAAACCTAAACTTTTTTGCCCCAATGCTTACTTATAATTCGAGTATTTGTTGTCTTTTATGCCCCCGGAATATAAAGAAAACTTGGCTGGCGCCCGAAGACACTGTCTTCGCACGAATTAGCCTTCTTGCAGCCTTAGCGAAGGTGGCTGCCTAGTTGCACTTATGCTTGGAGAATATATAACGAAGTTTATACTTTCTGACAGTACAAAAAAAGCTCTCCGTCTAGGAGAGCTGAAAAACCTTTGTTAACACTTGAAATTCCTCAATACTTAATGACTCGGCCCTCCGCCTATCCGAGATACCTGCATCCTGCATTCGTTCGATGACTACTTCTTTTTCTAGTCCTAAACCTCCGGCTAATGAGTTTCCTAAGGTTTTTCGTCGTTGACTAAAGGCCGCTTTGACTACTCGAAAAAAATCCCTTTTATCCACTTCAAGTCCTTGATAAGGATACAAGTCTAAGCGGATGACGGAGGAAGTTACCTTTGGGGCTGGCCAAAAAGAACTCGGCGGTACGTCGGTTACTTTTGTGACATGGGCAGAAATCTGAACGGCAATTGATAATATTCCATAAGCCTTGCTTCCAGGAGATGCAGCAATCCGGTCAGCCACTTCTTTCTGAACCATTATCGTCATCCCGCTTAAACAATCTGCCTGTTCTAAGAAATGCATAATAAGGGGACTTGAAATATAGTAAGGTAAATTACCAACTAAATACCCTTTTTGTATTCCCCATAAATCAGCAAGATTTACTTTTAGCGCATCCTGATTGACAATTTCAATAGGGAGACCCTTAAGCTCTTGATTAAGCACTGCAATCTTTTGTTTATCTAACTCTATTGCCCACATCTTTTTAACTTGCGGTACCAAGACCCGAGTTAAGACCCCAAGACCTGGGCCAATCTCTACAAGTGGAACATTTGGTTGTAAGGTACACGATGACGCAATCTTGTTAATTACCTCATCATTAACCAAGAACACTTGGCCCATTGATTTATGGGCACGAGCGCCTCCTCTAATAAGTCTAAAAGTGTAATCAGCAGCACTCTCCATTACGAACCTCCTCCACCGCTTTAAAGAACAACTCGCGTGATATTCCGAAACGGTTTAGGCGATGTAAGCATTGCTTTGCATTAGTATCCCCAATTCCCAGTTTCCGTCCTAGCGCCAATCTATAGTTACTAGCTTGTTTTGACCCCACTAAACCAGCCTTGAGTAAATCCTCCATCGTGAAATTATCACGAATCGTTTCTTGATCTTGTTGTATATGGGCAAAAGCCTGACGTATATCCTGAAGTGCTGCATTTTCTACCCCAATATCTCCTTGCTTCATAGCTACTTTTCTTGTCAAATAAGTATGTTTAGCCTGTGGAACATAAGCTCTAATACGCTTGCGAATTTGCTCCCCCGCCGTATCGGGATCAGTAAAAACAATTACACCTTGACGGGTTGCCATTTCTGCTATGTAATCTAATTTCTCCTTGGTTAATCCGAACCCTTCCGTCCAAATGACATCCACTTCCCCTAGGGCCTGCCGTACGGCATGAGCGTCGTTTTTTCCTTCAACGACTATAAGTTCCTTTATCATTCCGTGAATTTCCTCCATTTCCCTCTCTATCTTAACCGAGAATGGATAAAGACTCAAATTTTATCGTCATTTATAAAAGAGGCGTAACGAAATTTTAAGTTTCGCCACGCCCCCGTCTTTTGACTTATATCGTACTATTTGAAGCTCAGTACTTGTACCTTATTTTTTACTCGTTTCTTTATTGGTTCCATACGTTTTAATGAGTGAATTCCAAATCGCGGGGTCTTCCATTCCCAATCGCCATACAGCAACCCCGTGTAACTTGTGTTTGAGCGCGTAGTCCATTTTTATTTTCAAACTAGCGACGTTTTCAAAAAAGACTTCATGTCGAACTCCATTAGCTGTATAAACAAATTGTGGTACTTTTGCACTCGGATCGGTAAGGATCTGTACTCCGTGTTTTTTTGCCCGGTCAACCGTTTGACTATAGGATAAATAATCTGGCATTGTGGGCTTGTTCGTTCCCCAGTCATATGAATACACAGGAAGACCCATTACAATCTTTTCTTTATTAATTTTTCCAGTGGCATAGGTAATGACTCGATCAACCCAGCCTTGTGAGGCAACTGGACCCTGAGTTGTTCCCATTCCGTGCTCATCATACGTCATAAGAACCACTTGGTCAGCTGATTTTCCAATTGCCGCATAATCATAAGCACCGGACCACAAATCTGAAGGATAATCTACAAATTTGGCAGGAATAGAGATATTCAAAACTTTATCCTTAGCCTTTAATGCCTTTCCTAACTCAGCTATAAAAGAAGAAAAATTGTTACGATCTCCGGGAGGAGTCTTCTCTATGTCCACTGCAATTCCATCCCAACCATCTTTTGTCGTTAGATTAACTAGGTTTGTCACCAAAGCTGCTCTAGCTGCAGGATTTGATAAAACGCGGTGAGCAAGGCCGGCGTCAAATCCTACACCCCCGGACGTATTCATATTATGCACCACGGCATAAGCCTTGGAGCCATTTTTTTGAGCCGTCTTTTTAATATTTAAATCAACCTTACCATTTGGTTTAATTTTACCTGTTGAGTCAAAGGTATACCAGAAAAACGAGACTTCATCCAATAACTTTGCGTTTTTAACCATAGAATCCTTCGAGCCAGGTGTAGGTCCCTCTGGATCAGTGTAAAATCCCATGACGACACGCTTTTCAGGTCCAATTACAGATTCTCTTGTTGCACCGGCCTCAGCTTGAGGGGGCTGTGTACTTTGCGTCATTTTCTGCGGGACATTTTGTGGTGCATTAGGTTGAACATTTGGATTGGAACAACCTGTCAAGGTAAGACCCAGAATCAGGGCACTGCTCATCGTAAAAGTCAGAAACCGTTTCATGCTGCGCTTCAACTCCTTATTCTAGATTCGGTAACTGACTTTATTTTCCCCGCTTCAAAGGGTGTTATGTATCTGAATAAAAATCTTGTATGTTTATCTAATTAAGGTTAATTATGGGCCTCAAAATAATTAGCAATTCCTTTCGCTATAGCACGCGACAATTGTTCTTGGTACCAAGATTGCTGAAGTTTCTGACGTTCCTTTGGGCTTGACAAATAACCCACTTCTACAATGACCGCAGGCATACTTGAATTATTAATAACATAAAAATCCCCAGGTTTAGCTATTCTCCTATTCATACCCGTTATTTTAATCAATTCTTGTTGAATAAATTCTGCTAAACTTTTTCCAGATTCAGACCGATAATGATAGAAAGATTCCGCACCAGACTGCTTCCCCGATGCTGTTGCATTAACATGTAGACTTACGAAAACATCTGCCTGGGCCTCCTTCGCCATTTCAATACGGCGATTTAAATCCGTCTGCTTCTTGGTTTGTTTCCCTTTGACCCCATTTGGAACATAGTCGATATCCTCATCTCGAGTAAGAAGAACTTTAATTCCACTTGGCCCAAGCATCTCTCTCACCTTTTGAGCAATTTGAAGATTAATTTCCTTTTCATAAACACCTTGATTCGTTATGGTTCCGGGATCATAACCTCCATGACCAGGGTCGAGCATCACGACGTGCTGACCTCCGAAATGACTAACTACAGCACTCGAACCCTGCCAGAACACGGAAAACATTAGCATTCCCATTACGCTTAGAATAAGTAAACCCGCGGATTTTTTACTCAAAATCACCATAGGCCATCGCATTCAGCACTCCCCCGTTTCACTATTACTAAAGAATATGTGTTGATAAATCAAGTTATAACTTTCTTCGAAACCTAAAGAAAACAAGGGGGGATAGGTATCGTTTTTCATCAACGATGTACCTATCCCCTGTTTCGCTATCTCTTTGTTTCAACATGTTATTAACTATTTCACATAAACCATTATATTTCGGACACCCCATGCTCTTGCTGCTTGTTCAGAGTTCATGTAAAGGTCAATACGGTTACCAATAATCGCCCCACCAGTATCTAAAGCTCGGGCCTCCCCATAACCTTCAACATAGACATCTTTACCTAACGAAATCACACTAGGATCAACTGCCACAATCCCCCAATGAACCGCAGCTCCCGTCGCTGTTATACCTCCGGGTATACAATAAGCCGTCGCCTTCATGACATAAGCTCGCTTAAAATTAATGACATTTCCACCCCGTGAAATTGAAGTTTGTGCACCGCGAGAAATAACTTGATTAGTAGGTGTAACAACCACACGTTGGCCTAGTACCTCACGATCGACCTCTTTACCATCTTCAAACGTCAGTCTTACTGTCTGCTCTTGAAGGCCATTTGAACCGCGGCTGACCATTTTGTCTGGTAACCCGACCGGGTAATCTCCTGGTTGTGTTACTACCTGAAAAGGAACCTCGCTTTTGACAGTTTCGATTCGTTCAGCAACTCTAACTACGTGCACCTGCTCGTTAGCCGCTAGCATGTGATCAAGCGGAAGGGAAACTTTATCCTTTATTCCTAGGACAATGCCTAGTTTCTCGAGTGCATCCGCCACGGTACGAGGCGCAATATAGGTATTTTCACTCTTTCCATCTGCACTAACGATAACGGGGATAGATCTCCGTACTTTAATTTCCATTTGGTCTGTAACCGTAGCAGTACGTGGAACATTTACTTCATCAACATCTTTAATCTGAAGCCCGTAACGTTTTGATAAATCAGCAAGCGCATCTCCGACTGTTTTAGCTGGTGTTCGTGTCACAAAATTTTGTTCATCGACTGAGAGATGAACGGGTACACTCCTCGTAATTTCTATCGCCAATCCCTTGGTGATCTTTGTCTCACGAGAAGGGGTTACGATATCTTCGGGATACGTCTTCAAATTCGAATGGGCAAGTGCCTGACCAACAGTCCCAAAGATCGTCGTAATACGAACGGTTTCTCCATCAATGTGGGCATCGATTGTTTTAGCATTATAAGCGATTGTCCCAATTGCGGTGAACAGAATAATAACGATCGCAACGGCCATTTGTGCAATACGGGACGTCCGAACCAAGGTTAGAACCCTGATCCGAGTTAATTCAAACATTGAATCCCTCCAATAACCCAATAACCTAACAACTTAATTTTAGTTGATAAGTAGTCTGATGTCAAAGTATTTTACATTATTTGGGACTTAATACATAAACATGAACTGACTTCCTGCCCCAATCGATACACTGCCGCAAGCTCGTGAAGAACACATCAATTCGGTTACCACGAATATCTCCTCCCGTATCCGCAGCAATAGCATATCCATACCCCTCTACATAGACCTTACTACCCATGGCAATGACCTTTGGATCAACGGCAATTATCCCTTTTCGCGGTTCAACCCCTGTAGCCGTTTTGTTACCGGTATAAGTATAAGCCGTAGATTCTACAGTTAATGTTCTCGCAATATCCAATTTATTCGAGTCAGACGCCACATTGTCTGTAGATTCCGGTCTCTCAATAATCACCTTTTTTTTGGGTACTAGTTTAGAGTTCTGAAGAATAACTTCCTTCTTTGGGCTTATAAGCTCAAAAGAAGATTGCACTTGCTGATCTACAGGTTTTCCATCTACCTCAAACGTTTTTACGACTCGGCGATAAATTCCTTTTTCACCTTTGGTCTTTAGCTTACTGTTACCTGGAGGAAGCTCATCTGATTCAATATATTGAATTTCAAATGGAATATCGTTATCTTCAATTGTGATGTTACTAGTCACCGTTGTATTAGCTTCATGACTTTCTATTGCTTCTTTACTTACTTCTGCTCCCTGATTTGCTCCTGCTCCTTGATAATTCAGAACCTGACTTAACACCTCTTGACTAGTTGGGCCTTGGCTATCTAGCCCTCGACTAACCTCTCCCGAACTAAGCACTCCTCGTCTGCTCTTAATAATTGCCCTCTGCCGGGACTCCGAAAAACCTTCGTCTAGACCTAACGACTTTGAAATTAAAGATTGTTTCGATACCTGAACTGACGATTGTGTAGTCGGTGTTTTTTCCGGGACGGTCAGGGTTGAATATCGCGTTCCGACAGCAAAGACTGCCAGCCCACCAAGGTAAGAGCCCCAAGTTCGTGTTGCACGCCAATAATCGAAATAGGTGGTAATCGGCAGCAAATACATTTAATCCCCCCTTAACAAAACCTATGAAGTAAACAAAAAAAAAGAACCTTCGCGGCGAAGGTCCTGTTAGACGAGCCTAAAAATTCTCTCTGCATTACGCATCGTTTGCAAAGCAACATCTTCAAACGTTAAATTTCTTATCTCAGCAATTCTCTTGACAACTTCTCTAACATAGGTTGGTTCATTGCGTTTTCCTCTACGCGGTTCAGGGGTTAAGTAGGGTGAATCAGTCTCTACTAATATTCGATCCATTGGGACATATTCGGCCACCTCGACTGTATGCCGAGCATTTTTAAACGTCACCGGTCCAGCAAAAGAAAGATAAAATCCCAGTTTTAAAAGTATATCCGCCATTTCCCGTGACCCAGAATAGCAGTGGAACACACCCCCATATACAGGAGGGTGTGCCTTTACTATTTCTAAAACATCTTGATGGGCATCCCTATTATGAATCACAATTGGCAAACCTGCCTCATTGGCAAACTCAATCTGTCGAATAAATACTTCTTTTTGAATCGGACGCGGTGAGAGATCTCGGTAATAATCCAAACCGATCTCTCCCCAGGCCAAAACCTTCTCTTGTTTCGCAAGTTCCTTAAGCCTATCCCAATTTTCTGCTGTAATCCCTTCGGCATTGTGTGGGTGTATACCAATTGCAGCATAAATAAAGTCATAATCACGGGCAAGCTTTACTGATCGTTCTGAAGAAGCAAGATCATATCCCACATTTGTTACGCGCAAAATCCCCGACGATTTCATACGCGCCAAGACATCTTGAAAGTCCTCCTTGTAATCTTCATCATCAAGGTGGGCATGTGTGTCCCAAATCATTTAACCCTCGCCCCTCCGGGAAGATCTTTATTGATGGTAAGAAC
>JAUZPJ010000130.1 GCA_030706025.1 Bacillota bacterium
ACAAAAATCTGTACTTTCTAGATTGACGCTTTTGTTTCGGAGGACATTAACTTCACTAATCCGTTTATCTTTAACCCATTTCTTCAAATAATCTTTGTATATTTCC
The DNA here is from genome assembly GCA_030706025.1 of Bacillota bacterium. Lineage (GTDB taxonomy): Bacteria > Bacillota > Desulfitobacteriia > Desulfitobacteriales > Desulfitobacteriaceae > Desulfosporosinus. The sequence continues at coordinate 107 of JAUZPJ010000130.1, forward strand.
ATCTCAGGAATTTCAGGCATATAGACCACCATCGCTTCTCACATCGTTGCCTTTATATCCTTCCACTAGCGGTCTGAAATAATGTATGTTTCCTATAAATGCATTAATACCTCTGTAATATGCACTCAATTTTGTAAACAGAGGAGGACTAATTATTGTCCCCCTCTGTTTACATTAGGGATATGATAATGTATGAAAAATATGGTAACATGATATTACCGGAGATAGTCTAAAAAATACAAGAAATGTTGTGGTAATAGTGAAACGATTGGAACAAGAAATATGAAGTCATATACGGCATATCCGATTGCTGAAGAGCATCAGGGCCTAACGGTTGAGGTCTATCTAAAAGAGATTATGAAGTATTCGGGAAGAAAAATTCAAAAGCTGACTCGCCAAAAAGGAATCTTGCTCAATAAAAAAACCGTTTTCTTGCAGAAAAAACTTAAAACGGGAGATGTTTTGCGTGTTTTAGTTCTTGAGGATTTATCCTACGGGGTGGAACCAGAACCGGGGCCAATCGAAATATTGTATGAAGATAATTACCTAATTGTATTGAACAAGCCCTCTGGTCTACTAGTACACCCAACGGGCCAAACTTCTCAGGGTACGTTAAGCAACTACCTTGCCCATTATTATAAACAACAGGGGGCGATTTGCACAGTTCGTCCAATACATCGCCTGGACAGAGAGACCACGGGGTGTGTTGTTTTCGCCAAGGACGGCAATACTCAAGCCTTATTAGAGAAATTGCTGAAGGAGGGTTACCTGAAACGAACTTACCGAGCCGTTGTGAACGGAATTGTAGATCCTCCAACCGGTACAATCAATGCGCCGATTGGTCCACATCCCACCAAACCGAACAGGCGTGCGGTTGACTTAAAGGGAGACCTGGCCATAACTCATTACAAGACGGTTCAAAACTTTTCTGTAGCTACTCTATTAGAACTAACTTTAGCTACAGGAAGGACTCACCAAATTCGTGTTCATTTAGCTCATATCGGGCATCCGATTATCGGGGACAGAATGTACGGAAAAAGTTCAGCCCTAGTTTCCGGACAAGCCTTGCACGCTTCTTCTTTACACTTCCGGCATCCGGTTGAGCAACGTGAAATTATAGTCGAAGCTCCATTTCCAGTCAGTTATTTACGAGTCCTGGAGAATTACACTGGGTGAACTATTCATCATACATCGATAAAGAAAGTCAAACTATCGAAAAAGACTGGAGGCTCAAAATGAAAGTCTTAAAAGCAATCGGGATGAATCGCTGTATTGGCTGTTTATCCTGTATGATAACCTGTGCTACCGTTAACCAGTCAGACCATTCTATTTTAAAAAGCGCAATTAGCATAAAAACTACCGGGGGGCTATCCGGTAAGTTTGTGGCAATTGTTTGCCAGGCCTGCAAAGATGATGTGCCGTGTGCTGAAGTATGCCCGTCGGGAGCACTTATTAAACGACCTGGCGGAGGAGTCTCATTAGTAAAAGAAAAATGTGTGGGATGTGAACGTTGCGTTACGGCGTGCACAGTAGATGCCATTCATTTTGACTACGTTTCGTTGCTGCCAATTGTCTGTAAGCATTGTGGTGTATGTACGCGATTTTGCCCACATAAATGCTTACAGTTAACAGAGGGGGCTTAATAATGTTATATGAAAACGCCATTAAAGTTGTATACATAGACCTTGCAAGTGGCAAGATTGAGATTAAGCGGCGTACGGATCTAAATGGTTTTCTCGGCGGTGTCGGTGTCGCGTCCAAGTTGCTGGAAGAAACTATGCGCCCTGAGCTACCTCCCCTCGCTAGTGAACAACCGATGATCTTGGGGATTGGCGCAATCTCCGGAATCTATCCACTCATTACTAAAACCGTGGCAATGTTTATTTCACCACTTACAGGTGAAATGGGGGAAAGTTACGCCGGTGGCAGACTTGCCTTGGCGTTATCTATGGCAGGATATGATGCAGTCGTAATTCATGGTAAAGCGCCCCGCCCTTCTTACATCGCCATAGACGGGGGCAATATCGAAATTAAAGATGCTCGTACAATATGGGGAATGGATTCTGATGTCGTCGGTCAGTTCCTTCGTGATCATGAAGAAGGAAGCGGCAAACGCAGTATTTTGAGAATCGGACCTGCCGGTGAAAAGCTAGTCAAGTTTGCCAGCGTTTGTGTTGATACCTATCGTCATTTTGGTCGACTTGGCCTCGGTGCTGTGATGGGCAGTAAACAGATCAAAGCAATTATTGTTAGAGGGGACAAAACAACTAAAATTAAAGATGTTAAAGACTATTTTCGTGTTTATCAAACCATTTTCAAAGCTGTCACCGAAACTGATCTTATGGCAAAATATCATGATTTAGGTACATCAATCAACGTTGAGCCAATCAATGCATTAGGCGCTTTACCTACAAAAAATCTAACAGCTAATAGCTTTAATGGTGCTGAACAAATAAGCGGAGAAGCCTTTGCTGAAAATAATCTCGTCCGTAAGATGGCTTGCACGGGTTGCCCCGTTGGATGTATCCATATTGGCCAATTCCGGCGGAAATTTGACGATGGTTATGAATATGAAGCAGTAAGCGTCGGATACGACTATGAGCTAATTTATTCGCTTGGCTCATTACTCGGTATTAATAAAACCGATAAAATATTACATCTTATCGAGGCAGTCGAAAAAACAGGCATGGACGCTATTTCTACAGGTGTTGCTTTAGCATGGGCAACAGAAAGTCTCATGAAAGGCTTTGTAACGGAAGCCGAAACCCTTCTTCCTCTTGCCTTCGGAGATTCCGAGACCTATTTTCAGGCCATTATGTATTTAGCTAACAGAGAAAATACCTTTTATCATGTTCTAGGAGAAGGGACTCGATTCGCCGGGGCAACAATTGGCGGTAAAGATTTTGCACTCCAAGTTGCAGGTAATGAAATACCTGGGTACCATACCGGATATTCTAACTTAGTTGGGCTGACCGTAGGTGCACGGCACTCCCATTTATGCAATGCCGGCTATGCTGTTGACCAATCCATAAAAACATTTGACGAAAACAAAGCTGTCGATACCCTCTTTCACGAGGAAGTTGAGCGGTGTCTTTTGAACTCACTTGTAATATGTCTTTTCGCTCGAAAAGTGTACAACCGTGAAACTGTACTAAGAGCTCTCAATGCTGCAGGCTATACTCTTACAGACGATGAGCTAACAGCGATTGCAAAACGGATTTACGCCACTAAACTACGCATCAAAGAAAAATTAGAATTTGATCCGCGACAAGTGGAATTACCGAAACGATTTTTCGAAACTGCTAGTATTCACGGGACTCTTGACTCATCTGTTGCTGAAAGAATGATCAAGCAGTATGTAGAAAAATGCTCGATACTGTTAACGGAAACAATCTGATTTTCTAGGTGGGGGATCGGCCCCCTATTTCAAATTAAACGAGGAACCTCATAGAATGTAGCTACGATTTAGGTTTTCCCCAAGGACAGGCACGAATGCAAACTCCGCAGATTGGTTTGCCAATTTCAGGCCGTTTTGCAAAGTCTTCATTTACTTTTTCAACACATAGCGAAAAGTGAAGAGCCTCTTCCCTCGATTGAGGATGATCTTTCCATAAGCGTCCTTTGATAGCACTAGCCGGGCAAGCATCCTGACATTTTTTGCATGTTCCACATCGATTAGACACCATGGGATCTGGCTCAAGTGGAGCGTTGGTTAGTAAAGTGGCTAAGCGCACGCGAGGACCATACTCCGGTGTAACAAGTAACAAACTTTTTCCCTGCCAACCTAGACCTGCAGCCTTAGCCATAGCTTTATGAGATATATGGCCCATCCAGTTAACCTTATCTACTATTTGTGAAGCTGGAATGAAAAGAGCGCGGAAACCCTCGTGAATTAATTCTCTTTGCAGACTAAGGTTAATATTATCTAGAAGATTATTAACTGTTTGATAATGATGAAGGTACAAGGGGGTTGGTTCATTGGTGATTTGTTCGAAAATATCTGGAGAAATGGCAACAGCAATAACCACAGCATGGGTGTAAGGATCCATGAGTCCATATGGAATGGTTGGGAGCCCTTCAACACGCTTTAAGTCTGTTATGCCGACCAAATCTGCACCTAATTCGATAGCTTTTCGTTTTATTTCTAAAGCACTCGCCACAGTAAACACTCCATTCTAAACTATTCATTAAACATGAGTAGTTGATTCCATTTCAGAACAGGTTTCGTTAATTCTGTTTAACAACGACGTTTAAGACGGATTCATGTGCCTCGAAGAAATTTTTTGAAACATAACTAAGAGACCAACACAAAGCCTATAGATTGAATCAATATTAAGATTGTTCTTCGCTGTAATATCAAAAAAAACATTAAGTTTCGATTCTATGTCCTCTTCAGGTTTGGTATAACAAATTAAAATAGGAACCTTTGGTAGAGGGTACAAAAGAAGCGAAATATCAAATGAGAAACTGGTTTTTATGGGCTTTCCACTAAAAATAGAAATCATGTCCTCAATAAGATCCGGATAGGTATCTGTAAGTTGTTTTAGGGGTTTTTCAAATTTATGTTCAAAATAAGTATGCCATATCGTCTCATTACTCAGTTCCCTAAACGGAACCCATTTCCCTGAAGGATCATTTCCGGCACTATAAATAATATATTTTAGTAATGGTACAATTACCCATTCATTAATATGGCAGTCAGATATAACATTTCCCTCGGAATCAACCTTGAAGTCCTTACCGAGACACTTAATTGTCAACTTATCGCCAGAAAGGATTGCTCCTAATCGTTTTACGGATGTAGAAAAATCTACGGTGACAATTTGTTTTTTGAGTGGTAAGAGTATTTGCTTCAGTTGCTCTTCTGGAGACGTTTGTCTTATAATTTTTTTATTAAGTTCTTCTATAAAGTTGCTTTCTAGATGAGGACATTGATCAAGACGTTTTTGAGCCTTAATTATCTCTGCAGCAAAGGCAAGGCATGTCGCTACCCCACACATTTTGCAATTAGATTTTGGTAGCAACTTATAAATTTCTAGAGGATTATCCAGTTTTGACATTTTAGCGTTACCTCTTTCCGGAAGAATTGTTGAATCAATGCAAAGGGCTAAAGAGTTTCTACCTGTTATATATTTTTTATATAATAAATTCTCCGATAAATCTCATTTTCCTTCATACGAAAAAAGCTCTTTGCCTAACATTAAGTCATGGCGATGAGCTTTTTATCCAAAACACATAAGCACTCTGCCAGGCTACACACCCGACAAAGTGCCATGTGTTTTGGATAAAATTATCTTGATCCGAATTTATCGTAAAACAAAATTTGATTTACGGGAAAACGACCGCTTCCATGAGCAGGCTGTGAGGCGTAACCCAAGGTGACTAATAAAGTAGGAATATATCGATCGGGAATCTCTAATAGTTCACGAACGGCTTTGGAATCATAACCGGTCATCGGGCAAGAATCAATCCCTTCAGCTTTTGCAGCTAACATTAATTGCATCGCTGCATACGAGGAATTCTGCAGGGCAAGTTGAACCCCTGCATTTGGAACAGTATCATAGACTCTTTTAATGTTAGCTAAAATATCATTTTTTACTGATTCAGGCATATATCCGGCGTTTGCAGCTACTGAATATATACCCTCTGCATTTAAGTTGGCTTGAGTATCTCCTAGAACGATGACTAAAACTGCTGCTTCTTTCACTTGCTGTTGGCCATAGGCTGCTTCGCATAATTTTTCTTTAAGTCCTTGATCTTGTACTAGAATGAATTTCCAAGGTTGCAGATTCCAAGCAGACGGAGCACTTCCTGCAGCTTGAATGATCTTTTCCATTACTTTGTTTGTAATCTTCTGATCCGTATACTTCCTTACGGAATGACGTTCATACATGACATCAATTATTGATTCGTTTGACATGTTTTACTCCTCCTTAAGTCGACTTATCAATAGGCCCATTTAGAATAGTCTTCCATTACTGATCTAATTTCATCCCAAGTATTCATGGCAAAGGGAACGATAAAAGGCCACGCATGAGCGTAGCCTTTTATCCAAGGTCTGAAAGTTCATAGTTCTCTACAGAACGTATTTGAAAATCCCAACGTACCGCCTCCCGAGTATTAACTGTCTCCCCCATTAAGAGCTTAATAGCATAGTAGAGAAAATTAACACCAGCAAGACTAGACTTATGGATCCCGCCGGACATTCGTGTGTTAATTTCAATAAGATAAACTTTTCCTTTATGAAATTTGACCTGAATATTGAACAAAAAATTCAAGTTAAACTTTTTAGTTAGTTCTCGAGCAATATCAATTAAATCTTGTCTATGTTCTATGTTTTGAGAATAATAATCGAGTTTTCTTCTAGGAATGGCCCTAATAAGTTTTCCCTTATTTGCTAAGCAATCAATACTAAATTCGTTTCCTTCAAGGTATTCCATCACGATGAAAGGCTCCACATTTTGTGTGTTCCGTAAAATACGTTCTATTCTATCTTTGGCTATTGTCAAACTTGTCGATTGATAGAGCTCATCAAGTTCGGTCATAGTTTCTATGATTTTTTTAAAGCCATTTCCCCCAATCCCGGAAATAGGTTTCATACAAGCACTGCTTCCAATTTCAGTAATTTCATTATAAGCGTTTAGAAAATCCTCATAGTTCTTGACACAAAATGCTTTCGGAATTGCAATAATATCAGTATTATTTAAAGTTTCATAAGTCTTTATTTTGTTATCTAGAAGTTGATAGATGTCAGAACTCCCGATAAACATCACTTTGACCCCTATACGTTCGAAATTCTCCTTGTATTTGACTAAGGTGGTCACATTGAATCTTGGAACAAACAAATCAATCTCATGATTAAGGCAAAAATTCAGGCAGTAGTCAACATAATCCTTTCCGTTAAGAGACGGTTCCACTTCAAAATAATCTGCAACTTCTTGTAGGTATTTATTTACGCAACCATGCGAAATGTAAATTTTAAACTTATGGGTATCTGGAAAGCTTAAAAATCGCTGAATGATTTTAGAAGTTGTAGAGAAGCAACGATTGAAATAGATATTGATCGGTTTTTGAGAATTGAATTTAACGACAGTTTGATCATGATTAGGCATGGATGAATTGCTTTACCTCCTTAGGGTTCATTAATAGGATAAGCAAAAATGCCTAAAGTCATACATATATAATAATTACCTTTATCGTTCAACC
>JAUZPJ010000131.1 GCA_030706025.1 Bacillota bacterium
CAGGATAGCAACCCCAAGAAAAATAACTGCATCAATCCCAAGTAATATTTGACCCACACTAAAGTTTGTTGTTCTAGCAAATAGTACAGCCAGTATATCTGTTCCGCCCAGCGAACCTCTAGAACGGAAGATAATGCCCATCCCAATGCCGGAAAGAACCCCTCCTGAAATAGCGGATAGCAACGTATCATGCGTCAACGGTGGAAGATCTGCTGTAAAGGAAAGCATAAGAGAAAGAACACTAACACCCACGACACTAAAAACTAAGAATTTACGCCCCACAAAACGAAGTCCCAAAATAAATAATGGCATATTAAGCAAAAAAACTGTCCAACTGACTGGCCACTGAAAAAGGTAATGCAGAATAATGGCAATTCCTGTGACTCCTCCATCGGCAATCTTATTAGGAATAATTAGAGTATTAATACTTACACTTACTACTGCAGAACCTATTATTATTCCAAGAAAGTGCTTCAACAATTGCCAAGTGAAAATCCCACGCATACGTCTCCAGTGCAAAGGAATCCCCCATTCAAACGTCATTCAAGAGCATAATAACTCATCCTTTTTGAATTATACTGCAGAGTCTAACAAGAGACAACTTAATGAGTTTTATGACTATCAAAATAAATAAGGCTAAGTTGCCGAAGTAACATTTTAGCTAAGTAATGCCTTGACAAAACGTCCATAATTGAGTAAACTTATGTAGTTTCCTAATAAGCGCTCGTAGCTCAGTGGATAGAGTGACGGTTTCCGAAGCCGGAGGTCGCAGGTTCAAATCCCGCCGGGCGCACCATAAGCTATTTTAACCACAACTTAGTTGTGGTTTTATTAATGTCTATGCAAATTTATAGTTTACATAACAGAATTACTAATTTGCTAGAAATTTCGTTCAAAGGGACTGTAACAAACATAGTTTGGTTACAGCCCCAAAAACATAATTATTTAACTAGGTGACATGCTACATAATGACCATTTCCGATATCCTTAAATTCAGGATCCTCTTGCTTGCAAATTCCTTGTGCTTTCGGGCATCGTGTATGGAAACGGCATCCAGAAGGAGGATTAACGGGGCTTGGGACATCCCCTTTAAGAAGAATGCGATCTTTCTTTACTGTGGGATCCGGAAGAGGTATTGCTGATAATAACGCAGTCGTATAAGGATGTAACGGATTTCTATAAAGTTCATCTGACGTAGAGAGTTCTACCATCTTGCCCAAATACATCACCACAACCCGGCTACTAATGTGCTTAACTACAGCTAAATCATGGGCAATAAATAAATACGTCAGATCAAACTCCTTTTGTAAGTCCTCCAGTAAGTTTATGACTTGCGCTTGAATCGATACATCCAAAGCGGAAACCGGTTCATCACAAACAATCAATTTAGGGCTAACCGACAGTGCCCTTGCGATTCCGATTCTCTGACGTTGACCACCCGAAAACTCATGTGGATAGCGTGCTCCATGATAAGGGCTAAGACCAACAACATCGAGGAGTTTGCGAACCCGTTTTTCACGCTCAGCTCGATTGGAAACACCATGGATTAGAATAGGTTCACCAATAATATCTCCAACTCTCATCCTAGGGTTTAACGAAGCATAGGGATCCTGAAAGATCATCTGCATCTGGCTACGCATTTTGCGCATTTCCTCACCAGAAAATCCATTAATAACTTTCCCCTCGAAAATGACTTTACCACCAGTTGGTTCAAGTAATCTCAAGATCGTTCTTCCTATTGTCGATTTCCCACATCCGCTTTCCCCAACCATACCGAGTGTTTCTCCACGTCTAATATCGAATGATACTCCATCGACTGCTTTTACATCTCCGACATGTTTTTGAACAATAATTCCCTTTCGAATCGGAAAGTATTTCTGAAGATTCTCAACTTGTAATAACGCTTCTGTGTTCTTTTTAGTTTCTGTCATGCTTCTTTCCCCCTTCACTATATAAGAAGCAACTGACAAAATGCCCTTGTTCAATTTCTTTCAGAGACGGTTTTTGTTGCTCACATATTGGCATCTTGTGTTTACACCGCGGTGCAAAATTACAGCCTTGAGGCAAATGACGCAAATCAGGTGGTTGTCCTTCGATTGGCTCTAGACGTTGTTTCCGCGATTCATCGAGTTTAGGCAGCGATCCTAATAGTCCCCATGTATAGGGATGTTTTGGATTAGCAAACAAAACATCGGCACTTGCATACTCAACCGTGTTTCCGGCATACATGACTAAAACCTTCTGACACAATTCGGCAACTACGCCTAAATCGTGGGTGATCATCATAATAGCCGTACCGAAATCCTTTTTAAGATTATTCATCAAATCCAAAATTTGGGCCTGAATCGTAACATCAAGAGCAGTGGTAGGTTCATCCGCTATTAGAAGTTTTGGGTTACATGACAAGGCCATGGCGATCATGGCACGTTGCCGCATACCCCCACTAAATTGATGCGGGTAGTTATTAATACGGCTTTCCGGCTCAGGAATACCGACCTTCTTTAACATCTCCACGGCCTTTTTTTTAGCCTCGGAGCGTTTAAGTTTCTGATGAAGAATAATGGATTCCATTATTTGCTCCCCAACAGTAAGTACAGGATTTAATGAAGTCATCGGGTCTTGGAAAATCATGGCAATATCATTACCACGTATCTTCATCATATTCGTTTCCGATTCTTTAATTAAATCCTTACCGTTAAATATTACTTCTCCGCTTACTATCTTGCCTGGAGGTATTGGAATAAGACGCATAATTGACATGGCTGTAATACTTTTTCCTGAACCCGATTCTCCCACAACGCCCAGAGTTTCCCCTTTATTAATTTCGAGATTTACTCCATCAACCGCCTTTACGACGCCAGCTTCAGTGTAGAAGTGAGTTCTAAGATCCTTCACTTGAAGCAAAAGTTCTTGACTCATCACTTTCCCTCCCTATTGTTTCATGCGCGGATCTAAGGCATCGCGTAGTCCGTCACCTAATAAGTTATAACCAAGTACTGTTAAGAAAATCGCTACACCGGGCCAAATAACCATCCAAGGAGCGTTGAAAATAAAATTCGATGCTTCTGAAAGCATTAATCCCCAACTCGGAGCAGGCGGCTGTACCCCAATACCTAAGAAGCTAAGACCAGCTTCAGATAAGATAACTCCCCCAATATTCATCGTTGTAAAAACGATAATGGGTGCTAGGGTATTAGGAAGCACGTGTTTCAATATAATTCGAAAGTCTTTTGCACCAACAGCATGGGCCGCTTCGATATAGTCACTTTCCTTAACCGAGATAACTTGACCACGAACGAGACGGGCATAATTTGTCCACCCTACAATACCTAAAGCAACAAAGACATTAATAAAGCTGGGTCCAAGGAATGTCATAATAGCTATTGCTAAGAGAAAAAACGGGAAGGCAAAAAATATATCTGTAATCCGCATAATAATAGAATCGATCCATCCGCCATAGTAACCAGCAATTGCACCGACAACGACTCCAATAGCAAGAGAAATACTTGTAGCAACCACTCCGATAATAAGTGATGCCCTAGTGCCATAAATAATTCTGCTAAATATGTCCCGTCCTAGGACATCTGTACCCATCAGGTGTGCGCTACTTGGAGATTTTAACGATTCTTTTAATGAAATTTGCACGGGATCATATGGTGCAATGAAACCCGCAAAAACGGCAATAACAACTAACGCAGTTACTAGGAAAAGGCCAAATAAAGCTAACTTGTTTCTTTTTAAACGAACCCACATATCATGTAGTGGCGAGGACGTTTGATATAATTCTTTAATTTCCGAGGTATCCGTATTAGTTGGCATTTTTTCCTCCCCTTTTGTTTTATTATTAGTCGTATCGTATCCGGGGATCCAAAACAGCGTAAGAAATATCCACAAGCAAATTGATCACCACAAAAACGAGCGCTAAAAAGAGTGTGACCCCTTGCACAACAGGATAATCCCGTCTGGAGATTGCATTAAAAAGCATGGAACCAATACCTGGAAGTGAAAAAATAGTTTCTGTTAAAATCGCACCGCCCATTAGGCCTGCGAAATCCATACCAGCTTGAGTCGCAACCGGTATAAGAGCATTTTTCATCGCATGTTTGAAAATTACAATGCGGCCAGAAAGACCTTTAGCACGAGCAGTACGAATATAGTCCTGCCTTATAACCTCTAACATGCTTGAACGAGTCAATCTAACATACATTGCCATCGAGGCATACCCCAACGCTAAACCTGGCAAAATATAGTTTTGTAAATGAAAACCTTCTCCACCCGTACCACTAACCGGCAAGATATGAAGTATAACCCCAAATAATAATTGTAACATCATACCTAACCAAAACGTAGGAACAGAAACTCCTGTCATAGCGAAAAAAGTAGCAAATGTGTCCCAAAAACTATATTGTTTGACCGCTGACAATATTCCGATGAGTACTCCAAATGTCACCGCAATCACCATTGCGACCACTGTAAGCCGAAACGTCACAGGTATTTTGTCGAGAAGCATTTGAGATACTGCCTGGTGTTGAATATAGGATCGCCCGAAATCACCGTGAAGTGCATTCCACATGTATTGAATATACCTTGTCAACATTGGTTGATCTAATCCCAATCCGTGGCGCACGTTTTCTACTGTTTGGGGCGAAATATGCTGTCCCAACATTAATACAACTGGATCCCCAGGTACAAGGGCCATCATTAAAAAAGTAACAATAGAAATTCCTAAAATGACCGGTATCAATTGAAGTATGCGCCGAATAATATAGCGTGTCACAAGTTGTCCTCCTCCTTTGAGTATTTGTCCCTAGAAATTATACTTTGAAAGTGCGTAATTTGCTAGTTAATTATAAATGTAAATTTTACAAATTAATATTTTGCGTAATTAACTCTTTACAAGATATTTAACATTAAATGGAGTTTATGCAGCAAACCGCATAAACTCCTTCAACTTTCAAACAAATCATATAGCTTTAATCAAAGCAATTTATTTTGATAACCATACAGTACGCATATCTTTTTGGTCAAGTGCGCTAATAGTCAAATCATGAACATTTTTTCCGAACAATTCTAAATAAGTTGTGTTAAACGCCCAAACTGCTGGTTGATCTGCAACAACTTTTTCTTGAATTGTTTTATAAATTGCCATCCGCTTAGCAGTATCTGTTTCCGTTAAACCTTGAGCTAGCAAGGACTCAACTTCTGGGTTCGAATAAAAGGTATCGTTATTGGCGCCCCATTGCGATTTAGAATAAAGAATACGAAGGAAATCATCAGGATCCGGGTAATCAGCCCCCCATGCGAGTCGGAACATTTGGCTGTCGCCGGACTGTAAAGCTTTAATGTAGGAACCCCATTCTAAATTCTTCAGCTCAGTTTGAATCCCTACTTCTTTTAACTGTCCTTGGAAAGCTTCCGCAACTTTCTGGTTTAGTTGAGTAAAGTTATAGGCATATTGAATAACCGGAAGTCCTTTACCATCTGGATATCCTGCTTTGGCTAAATATTCTTTAGCTTTTTCCTTGTCATAAGTCGGTGCTTTCAGATCCTTGTCATATCCTGGCATGCCAGCAGGCAATGGACCGTTAGCAGCAGTAGAAATGCCCTCGCGGACTGTATCAATAACACTTTTGGAATCAATTGCATAGGCAATTGCTTTGCGCAGATTTACGTTATCCTTAAACGGTGGTTTATTGAGGTTAAATCCGATATACTCTGTCGTTAAAGCAACATTCTTAATGGTTTGGCCTGGGAATTCCTTGATAATGGCTTGCTGTTGTCCTGGTGGCATTCTGTCCACATAATCTAGGTTTCCTGCACGGAAATCGTTTATGGCCGTTGATTCTTCTTTATAAATCTTATAGACCACTTTATCAACATGGACCTTATTGCCATAGTAATCATTGAACTTATCAATGGTCACATCTTGGTCAGCATTCCACTTTACAAATTTAAAGGCACCAGTTCCGATGATAGTTTCCGGTGTAGAGGCAGGAGTTCCAAAATCTTTACCCGCTTTGGTTGCGCCAGCAATTTTATATATCCCAACCGCTGGATGACCAAGGGAGGTAAGGAAGGCAGCATTTGGTTCGCTTAAAGTCACTTCAAGCGTATAATCATCAACCTTCTTCAGACCTGAAAGTGTTTTAGCCGCTCCACTATTTACGTCTTTGAACCCAACAATTGGTTCAAGCGGAAAGGAAACTGGCGAAGCTGTTTCTTTGGCAGCTAAACGGTTCCAATCATCGATAATATCCTGAGCCTTAACCTCCGTACCATCGTGGAATTTAACTCCCTTACGGATGTGAAAAGTGATAGTTTTCTTGTCAGCTGAATAATCCCATTTCTCAGCAATTGCAGGTTTCGTTTCTAAGGTTTTGGGATCATATCTTACGAGACCATCGTAGAGTTCTTTTCCAATTTCAATGCCGTTATTTTCTTCTAAAAATGCCGGTTCAAGATTCGATGGGCTAGAAATCATTCCAAAACGGAACGTTCCTCCATCCACGGGTTTACTGCTAGTTGTTGCACCATCCTTCGCGGGTGCCGCTGTCTGTCCACAGCCAGATAGAATGAGAGTAGCCGATAACATAGTAGCAATAATTATTGACCAGGCTTTACGATTACGAAGCATTCTTTCCCCTCCTAATTTATTATAGGGCATTATTAACCCTATTTACTTATTCGACCTTGTATACAGTATTTCCTGCGAAAAATTGATACTTCTGTCAAAAAAAATTTAGCTAAGATTTAACCTCCTTGATCGATTAAGTCTTTTACTAGTTTGTAAACATCAGCATGGATTTCTTCTATACTTCTAAGCTGATCTTCTTGTACACAATTAACGCTCGACCAACCATATAATGCCCCTATTTCACAAGCATTATTATAGGAATGAACTAAATACTCGTAATTTCTTTCATGGATATCTTTTTCTTTTTCTCCTAATTTATTAGGTCTTTCGTTGATAAGTTTTTGACTATAACTGGGATGCACATTTAGAAAAATCACACAATCTGGCACTGGAAGTTTGAACTTTGTAAATTCTAAATCCCATAACCAATTTAGATAGTTGTTCCGATCAGTTTTGTCAATAATCTTGGCAGCCTGATGAACCATATTTGATGTTGTGTAACGATCAGCTAAGACGATTCCGCCACTTTGATAAAAACTTTCCCACTCTTTTCTATATGAAGCATACCTATCAACGCTATAAAACGTGGAAGCAATATAGGGATTAACATCATTTGGATTAGCTCCAAATTCTCCATTTAAATACATCTTAATAAGCGC
>JAUZPJ010000132.1 GCA_030706025.1 Bacillota bacterium
AGAGTTTTATGCGCTTTTTGTACTTATGCTTTATTGTGTGACCGAGCGCTCCCTTTATCTGTGGATATCCCTTCCGATTTTTCTTCTGCCAGGAACCCTCGGATATATGCTCTTTAAACACGTTCACGTCAGAGTTCAAGTCTGGCTGAATCCCTGGCAAGATCCCACAGGGGGTGGGTATCAAATTGCCCAATCGTTATTCGCTATTAGCGGAGGAAAAATTCTAGGTACGGGTTTGGGTAATGGCATCGGGGCATCAACCGTACCTGCGGCCGGCACCGACTTTATTTTTTCTGTCATCGCTGAAGAACTTGGCTTTGCAGGCGGTATGGTGGTGTTAGTCCTTTTTCTTATTGTAGTGATGAGGGCTTTTGCAGTAAGTATTAAGGCCAAAGATCGGTTTGGACAGATTTTAGCGGCCGGAATCGGGATTCTTTTGGGAACTGAAACATTAATTATTCTCGCTGGGGTAACTAAACTACTTCCTTTGACGGGCATACCTCTTCCTTGGGTCAGTTATGGTGGAAGTTCATTACTTGTTCATTTTATTTTACTAGGTGTGTTGCTAAATATCTCAAATGCCACTGCGGTAGGTTCTCTTAGCACCAAGAGTAAGGGAAGGGAGTATGCAACATAATGCGAGGGGTACGTCGGGTAGCACTGGGAATGGCCTTTAGTTTTTTCATACTAAGTCTTGGCTTAGTCTATTGGCAAGTTGTTCAGGCAGATACACTACTGGAGAATCCAGCCAATCGTCGCTTGATTCTCATGGAAAGCCGTGTGACTCGTGGAGGAATTTTTGATCGTAACGGCGAAATAATAGCAAAAACTCAAACCTCTCAAGATAAAAAGATTCGGGTGTATCCTAAGGGGGAATTGTTTGAGCCTATTCTTGGTTATTCAACAGTAAAACTTGGTGCTTCAGGCCTAGAAGGAAGCTTGGCTGATTGGTTGTTGGGAATCAAGAATGCAACACCCACCCAAACGATTCAACAACTCTTTGCTCTTCCTCGTCAAGGGGATGATGTGGTGCTTACTCTAGATTCGCGTTTGCAGAACATTGCTTACAACGCGCTTAAGGGGAAGATGGGAGCAGTTGTTGCCATCGATCCACGGACAGGAGAAATTTTGGCCTTAGTAAGCCAACCTAGTTTTGATCCTACAAATCTTGACCAAAATTGGAATAAGATTATTAGTCGCAAACAAGAGAGACCTCTGGAAAACCATGCTTTTTCCCTCTTCCCGCCAGGTTCGATCATGAAGGTGGTTACGTCTGCAGCGGTATTACGAAGTGGAATAAATACGACGGATTTGTATGATTGTAAGGGCTCTACTGTGATTAATGGACAAGTCATTCCAGAACAAAATGACAGGTCACATGGTTGGGTTAATTATAATATGGCTTTGGCCGACTCCTGCAACACGTATTTTGCGACGTTTGGGGTAAAGGCAGGAGATAAAAATTTTCTTTCAGCTGCCAAAGAGTTCGGTTTCGGACAAAAAATTCCTTTTGAATTGAATGTACCTATGAGTTCTATTACGAATGCAAATAAAATTCCCGAAAAGTTAAATACAAATCTTCTTGCGGCGAGTTCATTTGGACAGGGGGAAGTGCTTGTTTCTCCCTTTCATATGGCGTTGATCACCGCGGGGATAGCTAATCATGGGGTTATCATGACCCCACATCTTGTGGAACGTGTTTTAGATCCCTCCCAAACGGTTCTGTATGAACCCAACTCTCAGCCTTGGTTAACTGCGCTTTCCAAAGAGGAAGCTGATAAGATTAAAAGTGCGATGGTAACGGCTGTGACCGATGGAACGGCTGCGCCAGGGGCCTTACCCGATGTTCAAGTTGCAGCCAAAACAGGTTCAGCAGAACCAGGAGGAAATGTTTCGACGCATGCTTGGTATATAGCCTTTGCGCCGGCTGATAATCCACGGATTGCGGTAGCCGTTATAGTAGAAAATGGTGGAACAGGAGGAGGGGCGGCCGCTCCAATCGCACGTCAAGTCATACAAGAAGCGTTGAGCCAGAAAGAAGGTGGCAATAAGTGAATAAAATCTTCGGGGGACGATACGAAGTCTTGGAACAAATTGGTGCCGGAGGGATGGCGATTGTCTATAAGGCTAAGGATGTACTGCTTAACCGTGTTGTAACAATCAAAGTGCTACGGGAACAGTTTATTGCGGATGAGGACTTTATTCGCCGCTTTCGACGGGAAGCACAGTCTGCTGCGAGTTTGTCCCATCCCAATATTGTCTCGATTTATGATGTCGGAAAAGATGGGGATACTGAATATATTGTTATGGAATATGTCGAAGGACGAAATCTTAAAGAAATTATTCGAGATTTTGCTCCACTGTCCACTGATCAATCCATTAACCTAGCTCGACAAATAACAAGTGCCATCCAAAATGCACATGAACATCATATTATCCATAGAGACATTAAACCTCATAATATTTTGGTGACGGCTGATGGAGTTGCTAAGGTTACAGACTTTGGTATCGCACGGGCAGTATCTTCGGCTACCGTGACCCATACGGGTGATATCATTGGTTCGGTACATTATTTGTCGCCTGAACAAGCCAAAGGGCTTCAAAGTAATGAACAATCAGACATTTATTCCTTAGGAATCGTTCTCTATGAATTGCTTACCGGTAAAGTTCCTTATGATGGCGAAACTCCTATTGCTATAGCGCTAAAACACTTGCAGGAACATCCTGTACTTCCGAGCAAGATTAATCCTCGAATTGAGAAGGAATTCGAATCAGTTATTATGCGGGCGATCGCGAAGTCGTTGGAAAAGCGATATCTGTCGGCCAAAGACCTGTTGGAAGATTTAAATCACATCCAGGCAGGCCGACCGATTACACGTCTGGAAACCCCAGAATTTGAAGATCCGGACGCCACTCGGATTCACAAAGGAATGAGCAAGGTTCTGGCGCCGATTGATGTCAAGGATCCGTTATTAGGGAAGAATTCTCCTCCACAAGGTTTAAATCAGAAACGCAAACGCTTGGTTATTGGCGGATTAGTGCTATTATTCCTCTTACTTGGGGGAACGGTTTGGGCCTTGACTAGCTATATAACAGTAGGATCAACAAAGGTCCCTAATCTAATTGGGCAGACGGTGCCAGTAGCCGGGGATTATGTAAAACAGGCTAAACTGAAGCTTAATCCGAATGTAACCTATGAGTTTAGTGATAAGGTCGAAAAGGACCGTATTGCTGATCAGAATCCAAAGGCAGATGTCGTCGTAAAAGTTAATCGGGAGATTCAAGTCGTAGTGAGTAAAGGTCCGGATACGGGGAAATTTCCTGATGTAACAACAGGAAATTTGTCAAAAGTAGATGCCTTGAATATGATACAGAATGCAGGATTTACGGGCAAGATAACAACTGATACAAAACCGAGCGACACAGTGCCTAAAGATTATGTTGCGGAACAAGATCCTTTGCCGAATGCTACATGGCCGAAAAATGGAGATGTTCATTTAACCCTAAGTTCTGGGCCGCAATATGTAACGATTAATATGCCCAATGTGATTGGCAAGACATCTAATGACGCGAAAACTATCTTGGAGCAGAATAAATTGGTCGTTCTCGTGGAAACCCAGGATTCGACAGATGTAATGCCAGATGTTGTGATAAGTACGACACCTAATCCCGGAGAAGCTCTTCATCAAGGGGATCAAGTTACAATGATTGTTTCGCGTGGTCCCGGACCAGTAGCCCAAGGAATTGAGCAAAAAGCCGCTATGCTAGCACAGATATTGGGTATCCAACCGAAAAAGTCTAAGTCCCATGGAAAACACTAGGGTAAATGATCATCATAAATACGATGATTAGCGAGGAATAACTATGATCGAAGGAGTTTTACTCAAAGGATATGGCGGATTTTACTATGTTTTTGCAGAGAACCAAGTGTGGGATTGTTCTCTGCGCGGTCGCTTCCGAATTAAGGATCAAGACTTTTTGCCCGGGGATCGGGTGAAAATATTACCCAAGGAGAATAATAAGGCGACGATTGAGGGGGTAGAGCCACGGCGTAACTCTTTAAGTCGACCGACGATTGCCAATGTGGACCAAGCCCTTCTCGTTTTCGCGTTGACTTCTCCTAAGCCTGATTTAAATCTCCTAGATAGGTTACTAATCCAAGTGATGGACGCTGAAATTGATCCCATCATTGTTTTTACCAAATTAGATAAACTAAATGAAACGTCAATGATAGGCTATGAGGATCACACAATTACGGATGTTTACCGGAAAATAGGATACACTGTTTTTGAAGTCTCCAACAAAACTGGGCAGGGAATTGCAGAGGTTAAACGTCAATTAACTGATAAAGTCAGCGTGCTGGCAGGGCCCTCCGGTTCAGGAAAATCTAGTTTGTTCAATGCGCTATCTCCCGGAAAAGAATTAAAAGTTGGGGAAATAAGTGAAAAGACCAAGCGGGGCCGCCATACCACTAGGCACGTTGAACTGATGGTCTGTGCTGGGGGGCTGTTGGCGGATACGCCAGGATTCTCATCCCTATTCTTGCCAAATATTAAACGGGCGGAGTTAATGGACTTTTTCCCCGAATTTACGGAGTATCGCCGCCAGTGTCGATTCAACAGTTGTCTCCACGATCAAGAACCAAATTGCGCGATTAAAGCAGCAACAGAACGCGGAGTTATTTCCACCACTCGTTATGAGCACTACCGAACATTTCTACAAGAAGTTATAGAAGCTGAGAGGAGATATTAAAGTGATTCAAATTGCCCCTTCTATTTTATCTGCAGATTTCTCCCGTTTAGGAGATCAGGTGCGACTAGTTGAGGATGCTGGTGCGGAAGTCTTACATATTGATATCATGGATGGACACTTTGTCCCCAATCTCACGTTTGGACCTGCTCTTGTTCAATCGCTAAGACCACACTCTCACATGCGTTTTGATGTTCATCTTATGGTTGAAGAACCAGAGCGTTTTATTGCGGATTTTGCAGCTGCTGGGGCGAATCATATCACGTTTCACTTAGAGACGTCCCTCCATGTGCACCGCATTATTCAGCAGATTAAAGAACATGGAATGACCGCCGGAATTGCCCTCAACCCCGCTACTCCAATGGACGGTATCAAGTATATTCTTGAAGATTTAGATATGGTCTTGTTGATGACAGTTAATCCTGGTTTTGGTGGACAAAAATTTATTTCTAATGTTATTCCCAAAATACAAATTCTCCATCAACATCTTGAACAAAAGAAGTTAAATTGTGTAATTGAGGTGGACGGGGGGATTAATCAGGAGACTGCGCCTGTCGTTGCAAGAGCGGGAGCTCATATTTTGGTCGCAGGGGCTGCTGTTTTCGCTCAGTCTGATCCCAAACAAGCCGTAGAAAAGCTTCGTGAAGCTGCGGGCTCACTTTAGGATTGATTAAGTGAAGATCGCAGTATTAGCTAATGGTGCTTGGGATCCTGTTTGGGGAGGACAAATCCTTAAAACGGTCGATTTTCTAATTTGTGCGGATGGGGGCGCGAATTATGCTGTTTCATCTGGATATGCGCCCAATTTTGTAATCGGAGATTTGGATTCGATTTTGGCGGAAAACCTGAAGCAATGTGAGAAAATGGGGTGCGTTATTGAACGTTATCCTTGTCAAAAGGACGAAACGGATCTCGAATTGGCCCTTTCCAGAGCTGAGGAAAGGGCTCGTTTTGTTGGTGAACGGGAAATTTGGCTGTTTGGGGCGACTGGAAATCGAATCGATCATTTCATGGGGAATCTAGCATTGATGCTTTCCTTTGCCAGGAAAGGGTTGCGGATTCGTTTAGTCGATCCAGAGCATGAGATGTGGATCTTTCAGGGGCGCGAAAAGTTATTGGGTTTTAAGGGGCAGGAAATATCCTTGATCCCCTTGTCGGAGCGAGCGGTAATTACGACAAAGGGGTTGTTTTATCCTCTTGAGCATGAGGTAATATTTCAGGAATCGCCGCGCGGGATTAGCAATGTATTTGTTGAGGAAAACGCCGTGGTTGAGGTTCACGAGGGTTGGGTTTTAGTGATTTTGCTGGCTGGGGGGAGGGCGTGACTTTGCTCCACTCACCCACAGCGCCGTCGCTACCGTGCTTGATCACTCGTCGAGCCCGGCAAAACCTTTGGGTAATACCTGATGTGAACCGTTGCCGTGCTGGCGCCGAGTAATCTAAGCGCGGTTGACGCGACTCTGCTGGATGGGTTCGCTGCGCAAAGTCACGCCCTCCGGTGAGAGGGACGACGGGGGATGACGAGGCTTAGGACGACGGGATGGGACAACGTGTTGAATTGCTTTGCTCTCAACAGCGCTGAGGGCGCTTTGGGGGTTTGGATAGATAGACGATATTGATAAAAGGAAGACGATTTATGCAACGAGATGAATTATGGATTGGAACAATGTTTGAAGGTCGGGCGCGATGGGTTTTGGCGAGGACGACGGATACGGTTGAGGAAGCTCGCAGGCGTCATGGGATGTCGCCGGTTGCTACAGCGGCTTTAGGTCGGTTGATGACTGGGAATCTTATTTTGGCTAGTTCGTTAAAAGGCGAGGAATCGATCACATTGAGGTTGTTGGCTGATGGTCCGTTAGATGGAGTTGTAGCTGTGGGCAATCCTCGAGGGGAGGTCAGGGGGTATGTTGGGGAACCTTTGGTCGATCTACCATTAAAGGCTTCGGGGAAACTGGATGTGGCTGCTGCAGTTGGAACAGGTGAGTTGGCAG
Organism: Bacillota bacterium; assembly: GCA_030706025.1. Classification (GTDB taxonomy): domain Bacteria; phylum Bacillota; class Desulfitobacteriia; order Desulfitobacteriales; family Desulfitobacteriaceae; genus Desulfosporosinus. Next base: position 6,741 of record JAUZPJ010000132.1, read on the forward strand.
TGAGCCGTAGTTTACAAAATGGTGAAGTTTATACTGGAATGGTTCCGTTGGTTAGTGGTGAGATTGCGGAAGATCTGGTGCATTATTTGTTGACGTCTGAGCAGATTCCTTCGGCTTTGCTGCTCGGGGTACTGGTCGAAAAGGACTATCATGTAGCTGGGGCGGGTGGTTTTTTGATTCAACCGTTGCCTGGAGCGACGGAAGAGGATATCCAGGCCATTGAAAGTCGTCTCGGACGGTTGGGGGTAGGAATCAGCGAACTGGTGGAACAGAGTGGAAATATGGATGAGTTGTTAAACAGTTTGATGGGACAAATCAGTTATAACGTTTTGGAACGCCGGAGGGCCAAGTTTTCTTGTTCGTGTTCAAAGTCACGTCTGTCAGATACCTTGGTATCGTTGGGTAGAAAAGAAATAGCAGATTTAATCTCCGACGGGAAAGCTGAGATGATTTGCCATTTCTGTAATGAACATTATTTATTTAATGTCGAAGAGCTTCGGCAGATTTTAGATCGGGCCGACGGGAGGGCGTGACTTTGCTCTCCGCT
>JAUZPJ010000133.1 GCA_030706025.1 Bacillota bacterium
AAGAGGCCTTTAGCCAGTACCAAGAAAAAGAACGCGGACTTGTAACCACTCAAATGCTTAGTAAAGTTACACCTGAAAAAGAGTCCTTAGCGCTTGTTGATCTTAAAATCCGTCTTATGAATAAGTATCCCCTAATTAAAGCCTATTTCGTTCAACAACAAAGCTATGAAAAACTTATGGCTATGGTTAACCTAACTCTAACCACCTCAATGAATGGTATGCCCTCGGCTGATGATCTTCCTATACCGGAAGAATTAAAAGGCATGGCCCAACAAATTCTGGATAAAATTAGCGGCTCAGGTGGCATGGAAAAAATGCAAATTTCACCGGAAATGTTAAAAGGAATCAAACTTCCCTTCGGTATTAACCAGAAATAATAAGAAGGAAGGGTTATTAAGACGTGCGACCCAGCGGATATCATGGTCCCCATTTTAAAAACGATATCACACATCCTATGACATTGATTGCCTTCCTAATTGTTATCTTGTTGGGGGGATGGGTAGCGCTGCGTACTTGGTTTTAATGTTTTAGCTTTTGAAAGGAGGCACGTCGTGATCAACCAATATGAACCTTTACACCCGTTGCCGGCGACTCCTTTCTCTTTTTCCATTCTGGTGGACAGCCCCATTAGGCGCGATTTAAAATTCAGTCCTGTCAGCGCCATGATTTTCCCCTTAGCTACAACTAAACTTCAATACGCATCCATGATCATTGTGGGCTTAGATTTACTCATGTCCTTTCTCTATAAGCGATCCTTGGTTAATCCCCCCAACCCATCTCGGCCAACTCCAGATCTATATCCCGCAACTCTCACCTTTCCACAACTAACTCAATTCATTAATTCGGCAGTCAATGGGCAAATCCCCATGCCACCTCCGGTTCAAACGAATCAATCTGCTCCAGGGCAAGGCGATGGTCCCGTCGGTGGTGATCAGCCCCTTTTTCCCGATAATTTAAGTGTCTCCTTGGTTGTCGCAACTCCTTTCGCCCCCTTTGATGGAAGTCCCGATACGTCGTTTAACGTACCTTTATTTGAAGTTCCAGGAGCACCCGGCAACCTCATTATCGCCCTAGGTTTAATCATTTCTCAGTTCTTGATCGAACGGACCGGAATCGGAACGCCTAATGGATCTGACGATAGCAACGAAACAACGAGTTCAACACAGCCATAAAATGACCCAAAGCGATGGCGGAATGGAGGGATCAACTATGCCAACGCTAACTCGGCCCTATAAACCAGCTTTTCCACCGGTTTCACCACAGATCCCCCCATCCCCACCGCGTGATCCAGACCCCAAGGTTCAACAACCCACACCCATGTGTGCAGGTTTTTTGGCCTTAATCTTCTTATCCTTGATAACCTTTTTTTCCGACATACTCCCGACTCATGTTTCCATGAAGACTATCGGCATTGCAGTGACCCTAAGTACCTTTGGACTACTGGCGTTGGTCTTACTCGTCCTCTTTTTGTTCTAAGAATAACAGAGGCAAGGCCGCGGTCCTTTACAAAGAAAGAAGCGACAGTTAATTCATCCTACATTGAATTAACTGCCGCTTCTACTGTTCTAACTTATACTCTTGTAACTTCAAGTTTGTACTCTTCAACCTTACCTTTAATTTGCCCTTACTTTAAGATTGCGGAGTCGGAGGAATTGGGTTAGTGGGAGGGACCGGAGGATTCATTGGATTCATTGGGGCCATTGGGGCCATTGAAACCGGTGGAACTGGTGGGGCTGCCATTTCGGACATATCACCCATCGGATTTGTAGATTGGATAAACTCCTGGTTCATGGGAACGGTTTCTGGACCTATCTGCGGTTTTTTTCTGCCACTGATCAACCCGGAAATTTTACCCCATACAGTCGAACCAGCATTCTTCACAGGGGTAAGAAACGTCATCATGCCTATAGGTTCTTTAACCTTAAGAATAATTGGACCAAATGGGGCCTGCCCAAGCATGGAGGGGTTTTCCACTGAAACTACGACGCGACTGTAATGATGAAGCGGAACCGGGCTCTGGAAATGAGCTCGATAAACTCCATTCCCTACAGAACGCAAAAGGCCCACTAAAAATCCGCTTGTTCCTTTGTCATCCACTAAATAAGCAGCATATACCCCTGGCTGCCCTTGTCTGAGAAACGTTTGTGGGGCCGGAAGATTAGCGATTAAGAGAAATATGTTGTCCGGTGAAATCGTTGCCGCACCATTACCGTTAATTCCCTCTTGGGCGGGCTGCAAAATTAGTTGCCGAGTCTGTACCTGATTATAGACTTGACCCTGGCCATAACCGCCTTGATAATACCCTTTCTTATTTACCATACCTTGATCATACCCCTGTTCTTGAGTGTATCCCCTACCCTGAGCTGACAAAGGGGGCTGCCAAAGGGGACCTTGTGTTGGCGGTTGTTTTGGACCTATAAACCCCCCTCGTAAATTCTGGACCTTTCCATCTTTTTGAAAAAATCCACTTGCCTTAAGCCCTGAACCCAACGTATTACGAATTGAACCCGCTGAGTACCCCGACCCTAATTGACTGTTAGGTAATTGCATAGGGAACCCCTGCGGTTCGATAGGCTCATTGGGCTCATTGGGCTCATAAGGCTCACTAGGGTTATCCCCACCGAACTTCACCATTGCTCCCTCCTTTATTAATTCAATCTAACTTCATAACATGATATGATATTGCTAAAGGAAGGGTTCTGAATACTCAAAGTGGGCAAACTTATAATTGAGGAGGAAACTATGCCCAATAAACTCAAACCACCACCAACAAACAATATCTCCCGCCGCAAGTTTCTCACAGGGGTCGGCGGTTTTCTAACGAACCATTGGATACTTTCCAGCTTATCCCTCGGAGGAGCTGGAGTCTTTTGCTGGGCAGGCCATGATACCCTAGCTTTAAAACGTGAAAATTGGGACTTATTTTACCCCAACCTGCCAACCTCTTTAGAAGGTAAAACGATATGCCAGCTCAGCGATTTGCATTTGGAAACATTGCGGATTAACCCTGAACAGATAAAACAGACTGTGATGACGAAAAAACCGGACCTACTCGTAATCACCGGGGATATTATTTCAACTCGAACGGATTTAGATAAATTGAGGAGCTATTTAGAGGGCCTTAAAGGCACTTACGGAAATTTCGTAGTCATGGGAAACAATGACTACTCCCACTTTTCCCGCACACTTTTCAAACACTATCTACAGCAGTTTCAGAGCATAGGCTGGACACCCCTGCTTAATCAAGCGTTCTTATTACCAAACCTTAACCTCTGGGTTATCGGAGTCGATGATCCAGCAACCGCACATGATGACGTTGACCTAGCCTATCGAAACGTTATATCGTCCCAACAGCCAGCCCCCTTCCGTCTCGTCCTGGCCCATTCCACAGATTGCCTCGATGATGTCGCAGAATACGGAGCAGACTTACTGCTAACAGGACATACTCATGGCGGACAAATAAGACTTCCCGGGCTCCAACCCCTGATCACCAACACCTATCTTGGAGACCATGGAATATATGAAGGGTATCATGTGATTAACGCAGTTCCCCTCTACATCAACCGCGGCCTCGGAGAAAGCGTTATTCCCCTGCGCCTCAATGTTCCCCCCGAAATCGCCTTCTTCACCCTACACCGAGGAGACTCACCTCCGAAACATCAAACGACCTAGCGCAAGTGGGGGACGGTTCTCGAACTTGCATCTTCGGAAGGGAATGCCTATCGAGGAGCGGACCGGAGTGCATTAGTGAAAGTCGGAAATGAATTGCACTACGCTCGCCAAAGCTCCGGTGCGGCTCCGTTTTGTTGGCGCGGCTAACGCACATAACCTCCGGGATATTCTGCATGTGAACCAATGTGCTTCTTCACGCCGCGCCAACTGCACTCGCACGCACCTCCCGCTTAATGGCTCGCTTAGCAATATCATTTCCTTCTTTCGGGTCGACGGGAGAAACGCATGCAAGTTTGGGGACGGTTCTTGGACTTGCATTTTTTACATGCTAGTCTGAAAACCGTCCCCAACTCTTTTCACGCTTAACCAGGCGGTGCACATGATATGTGCCGTCCACCCAACACCTTCTTTTTCGTTCGTCCCCTAAATTCCCATACCTACCTTGGACGTATGATAAAGCTTGAAATCTTTGCGAAATCTGAACGACAAACTTCCGTCAAACACCTCAGAGATAGTGTAGTGCACAGAAAGGGGGTGGTTCTCGGACTTGCATCAAAATGCAAGCCCAAGAACCACCCCCGATTCCTGCATACAGACGGTGCACATGAAATGTGCCGTACCCCAACGTCCTCCGTCGTCTCCTGTCATCCCTAGCCCGGGACGCAGTATGACACAGCGCGAGGTCTTTACGTAAGCAGAATAGCAAACTTCCGTTCAAGCGACCTGACCCCAGACACGGGGCGATGCACAGGACGTGCATCGCCGCCAATGCGCCAAGGATGGCGCTTTTGGCGGGAACCCCGCACCCTAAAGCCGGGAGCTCGAACGGTTAGTTTGCTCTGCGTCGTAAGCACTGAGCGCTGTGACACACAAGTTCTCTAGATACTAAAGGTATGGTTGCCAATTCGCTTAATCACAGGTCGACTCTTAATCCAACGGTCTGTGGCGATACGTGGATTATAGTAATATATTGCCCCGTTCGACGGATCTACGCCTGAAAGCGCAGCCTCGGCTGCCTTATAGGCCTGATCATCCGGTTCGAGGTGAATCTGCTTGTCTTTTACGGCTGTGAAAGCACCCGCTTGGTAAACGATATCCCGCATTGTTTTCGGAAAGCGTGGATCTTTCAGACGATTAAGTACCACTGCCCCAACGGCTACTTGTCCTTCAAAGTCTTCTCCCCGAGCTTCACCATAGATTACACGAGCTAAGAGCTCAACCTCGTCTTTTGATACCAAGCGCCCTAAACTCCGAGAAAGAATCTGGCTTTCTGTAGCAACCGGAACTGTTTGTGCTTTATCACTCAACTCTGTGTCCTGGTTAACGATAATTTCATACGTGGGAATATCTGAAGCTACCTTCTTTTTCTCAGCGGATTTCTCTATATGGGGGGCAAAAACTGGGATACTTCGCAAAACATTAACCCACCTTGACACTTTTGGTGTATTATCATCGCTTCCAGCCGTAGTTTTAATCTCTTCCCCTGAATTACTGCCGTTAGGGATTAATAAGGATTGGCCTTCCCTAATTTGATTAGGACTTTTCAACTGATTAAGCTCCACAAGTTGACTGATCGTAGTGTGGTATTTTTGGGCCAGATTCCAAAGAGTTTCTCCATGCTTAACTACCACTTTGGTCGTTAGGCTTTCATTTTCGTTTCCTTGCCCCAGAACAGGATAGATGCCAGCCTGCCACAGAAACAGGCACATCATCCCACTCAGGAATACGGCTAAGGATTTCCGACATCGTCGGTGTGGCAAAAAAATCACCTCTTAAGTTTTAGACTATTTCTAGTCTTTCCCAGATGAAGCGATTTTTATAACAATTCGGTTTAAAACACTCATATTCTAACTAACAAACACATATATTTGAACAAATTGCGCAAAGATAAAGTGTGCGATAAGTGAGGTGAGGCCGATTTCAATGATAGATGTCTTGAAACGCTTTTTAGTATCGTTCTCTCCCCCCCAGGAACCGCAGCTTAGCGAAACTGAACGCTTAATCGCAGAAATTGAAGAAGCCAAACAAAAAATGGCATGTGCTTGGAACCGACTGGATAACGCTGCCCCAGAGTACGTTGAAATTACTGTCCTTGAGCTCCTTGTACTAGAAACCCAATACAGTCTGCTCAATAAACGTTACCGTTTACTTACAGGCTTATCGGTGGATTCTACATCCCCAATTTTTGGACCATCATCAGTCAATGCGCCACCCTTTTCTCTAGAAGGACAACTCCAAAACCACGTCTTCTATGGAAGCATTCTTGGTCATAATACAGAAAATCATGCCTCTGAGTCTCCACAATTAATATCCCCAAACTAAGATTAATCGATCAGCAAAACAGGGCCGGAACTAAACTTTCTCAAGTCTAGTTCCAGCCCTGTTTTATTGAATAAACAACCTCAAACTTGGCTAATATTTTAATCCCCGAAGTATCATATCTACTATGCCTCGATGATCAATTTCCGCCAAGGGCCGCTGATCAATAAATACCCGTTGCTTACAAAACTCATCGAGTGCACCTATAATGCAAAAGGTGGCTAACTCGTCATCAAGGTCGACTCGCAATTCAGCTTTTACCTTAGCTTCTTTAACCATTGCCATATAATGAGCCCGGATTGCCGCTTGCCCTGCCAAGAAGTGAACACGAAGTTCTTCATTAAGAAGATTAACTTGCATGGCTATTTCAACAATATCCATATGGTCAATCAGATACTCCGCGTTGTAGTGGGAGCAATACTGAAGCTTTTCTGCAATGGTTTCCCCCTGATCCATTGCCTTCTTTAGGCCCAGGCAAAATTCCTCCATACAGAATTTAAGCATTTCTTCAAAGAGCCGTTCCTTGCTTGCAAAGTACTCATAAATAGTACCCTTGCCAATTCCCGCTTCTTTGGCGATATACTCCATCTTCGCGCCATCGACACCATGTCTAGAAAAAACCCGTATCGCAGCGTGAATGATGTCAGTCCATTTTTCCTCTCGTGTCCCCGTGGTCCTTCATCTCCTTTAAACAGAATGTGTTATCTCAGGAGTAGTCGGCTTATTATTCTTTTTTCGTACTATCAGAAAGTATAAACTTCGTTATATACTTTCTAAGCATAAGGGCAACTAAGGCAACCGCCTTCGCCAGAGGATTGGCGCCAGCCAAGTTTTCTTTACTTTCTGGAATCACGGATATCTTCAAAAATCGTATAGATTACAGGAACGAGCAGTAAGGTTGAAACTGTGGAGAGTGTAAGTCCGAAGATAACCACCACGGCCATCGGAGACATGGTTTCTGAGCCTTCTCCGATTCCTAAAGCCATCGGAATAAGCCCCAGCACGGTGGCCAGCGAGGTCATTACAATAGGTCGTAAGCGAATGGGCCCAGCGTTTTCGATGGCTTCTTCCCGTTCCTCTCCTCGTTCCCTTCGTTTATTGATGTAATCCACCAAGACAATGGCATTACTCACTACGATTCCGATTAAGAGAATCAACCCGATAATGGAAGGAACGCTTAACGTTTTATGGGTAATAAACAGTCCCAGCATACCCCCTGAGAATCCCATAGGTAACGATAAGATGATGGTAAACGGATGCAACAGGGATTCAAACTGAGAAGCGAGGATCAT
>JAUZPJ010000134.1 GCA_030706025.1 Bacillota bacterium
CTATTGGCGTTGAAAAGACTCAATAGTATAAGGAGAATCAAGTTATGTTTTATGATCAGGCAAAGATCTATGTCAAAGGTGGAGACGGTGGAGCAGGAGCTGTCGCTTTTCGGCGGGAGAAGTATGTTCCCGAAGGTGGCCCGAGCGGTGGGGATGGCGGTCGCGGCGGTGATGTAGTTTTTGTTGGGGATGAGGGTTTAAGAACTCTTGTCGACTTTCGCTATAAACGTCATTATAAGGGAGATCGGGGAGACCACGGGATGGCAAAGAATATGAGTGGCAGAGGCGGGGAGGATTTTATTCTGCGCATTCCTGTGGGAACGGTGGTCATTAATGACGATACTGGCGAGGTGATGGCAGATATTGTCGAGCATGGTCAGCGTATTGTTGTTGCCGCCGGCGGACGGGGAGGCAGGGGTAACGCACGATTTATGAGCAATACCAATAAAGCCCCGACCCTGGCTGAGAATGGAGAACCGGGCGAAGAACATTGGCTGCGCTTAGAGTTAAAGCTTTTGGCAGATGTTGGTCTCGTCGGATTTCCGAACGTTGGCAAATCCACGCTGATATCGCAGGTTTCGGCCGCGAAACCGAAGATTGCCGATTACCATTTTACGACCTTGGTTCCGAATTTGGGTGTGGTTGAACTGGAGGATGGGCAGAGCTTTGTCATGGCTGACATCCCTGGCCTAATTGAGGGTGCTCATTCTGGGGCCGGCTTGGGGCATGAATTCTTGCGCCATACAGAGCGAACTCGTTTGATTCTGCATGTGTTGGATATTTCGGGCTCGGAAGAACGGGACCCTCTGGAGGATTTCCGGATTATTCAGGAGGAACTTCGGCTCCACAGTGCAGAACTTGCCAAGCGTCCGGTCGTCATAGTGGCCAATAAGATGGATATTCCGGGTGCTGAGGACCATTTAAATCGTTTGCAAGAAGCAGTGGGTGATACGTATGAGATTTTTGCAGTTTCTGCAGCGACAGGAGAAGGGTTAAAACCCTTAATTTATCGTATTGCCGAGCTCTTGCCGACGATGCCGGTACCGGAAACCTTTAAGAAGGTCACAGAACACCTGGTCACGAAAGCAGAATCGGATAGCCGCTTCGAAATTGTTAAAGAAGGTGACGTTTTTACTGTTTCTGGTAAAGAGATTGAAAAACACCTGAAAATGACTCTGTTTGAAAGTGACGAGGGTGTCTACCGTTTTCAAAATATCTTAAAAGCAATGGGAATTGATGATGCTCTTGTTGCGGAGGGGATTAAAGAAGGGGATAAGGTGGAAATCGCTGGTGTGAGTTTTGACTGGGTATAAGCTTAGTAGGAATTTTGGGCGTTTGGGGGTAAAAGTGTGAAAAAACGTCTTTGGTGGGGAATCGGAATTTTCGTGATTCTTGCGTTGGCCATAGGGGCATGGTGGTTCTGGGGACGAGCCCAGGGACCACTAAAAGTAAAAGCCATAGCAGTAGCTCCGATTTCAATGCAGGAAGATGTGTATGCAACGGGGAGCGTTGTTCCTGTTTCAAGCCAAGATGTTCGTGTCTTAACCCCGGGTCGTGTCGCGAAGGTGGCAGTAAAGGTTGGGGATGCCGTCAAGTCAGGCCAAACCCTTGTGACTCTTGATACCACTTTAGCGGATGCTCAAGTGGCGCAGGCCAAGGCGAACGTTGAAGCCGCCCAAACGAGTGTTAATGCGGCACAAACAAATTTGGATGAGTTGAAGAAGGCCCGGAGTGCACAGAATGAACTGAGTTCCAGTGCAAAATCCCTTCTCCCAGGGTTTGACGCTGGTCAGCAGCAACAAATTAGCACTCCCCAGGTAAATCCAGTCAGTTCCGGAACTGTTCAGCAGGCTGAGGGGGTTCTTGCGCAAAGCAAGTCCGCTTTAAAGCAGGCTCAAGAAGCTCAAAAGGTAGCTCAGGCGCAACAGGGACAATTGATCTATAAATCGGCTCTTGCGGGTACGGTCCTTGAGGTTAATGCACAGGAAGGAAATCCCTCGCCTGTACAGCAACCTCTTGTTTTAGTGGCGAATCTTTCCCAGATGAATGTTGAGGCACAACTAAATGAAGTGGATGCGGGGAAGGTACAGCTGGGCCGAAAAGTGAAGGTTACCAGTCGAGTGTTAGGCAATACAGCGGTTCAAGGCACTGTTGCTCAGATTGCACCGGAGGCGGTTGCGGCACCAAGCGTCCAGGGAAATGCCTCGCCAACTGTGGGGGTGAAAATCCATTTAGATCAAGTGCCCTCTGGCTTGAAACCGGGTTTTTCGGTATCGATCCAAGTTATCGTGGCGTCGAAAGAAGGGGTCTTAGCAGTTCCTCAAGAAGCTCTCTTTCAAGAAGGAAGCAAAAACTTTGTTTACTTGATCCAGGGAGGGCGGCTTCAGAAGACTGAAGTGAAAGTTGGGATTGGAAATGAGACGCATCAAGAGATTACCTCAGGTCTAAAAGCAGGGGATCTCGTTGTTCAAAATCCCTCCAACGAACTGTCGCCTGGATTGTCCGTAACGCCGGATACGGGGAGTGCCGGGACATGAGCTTTTTGGAAGGATTGCGGGGCGCCCTTTTTAGCCTGCGGACCAATAAGCTGAGGACAGGATTAACGATGCTGGGAATTATTATTGGAATTGCCGCGGTGATTGCTGTTGTGACCATAGGTCTCGGCGGGAAGGCGGCTATCATGCAGGAGATGGAGAAAAGCGGGGTTAATTTGTTTGTGCTGTATCCGAAAACGGGCGGACAAACGGGACAAACAGATGTAAATCGCTTAACTCTTCAAGATGGTGAGAGCGTAAAACAGGCTTTACCACAAGTTAAGATGTTCCTGCCAGCGAGTATTGAATATACAGACTTAGAGGTGAACCAAAAGCGATCCTCGGCGATGATCGTGGGAACGACTCCCGATTTTGCTGAGTTGCGCCGACGAGACGTCTCCTTAGGACGGTTTTTCTCTGAGGAGGAATTTACGGCCGCACGGCGTGTCGTCGTGATTGATGAGACGTTAAGGGATAGTTTGTTCGGGGCGGGAAATCCCTTAGGACAGCAAGTCATTATTAAGAATGTACCCTGTCGAGTGATTGGAATTCTGGCCCAGGATAAGTCCTCCTTTGCGCAGTTTGATGTAGGACCCAAAAATTCCTATGCTTATATCCCTTGGGGGACGTGGTCGGATATTTTCCAATCGACACGGGTGGATCAACTGGAAGGTGCGACATATCAGGAGACTGACTTAGAGAGCACGATCGCCAATGCCAAACGTATTCTTAACGTACGTCACGGGGCTACGGATCAGTATGAAGCCTTTAATGTCCAGCAATTGGTCCAATCAGCCAATCAGATAACGCGTATTTTGACGAGCATTATTGGTTTAGTGGCAGGTATCTCCCTCTTAGTAGGCGGGATTGGCATCATGAACATTATGTTAGTTTCTGTGACGGAACGCACTCGAGAAATTGGGTTACGCAAAGCCGTGGGGGCCAAAGAGCGCGATATTTTGACGCAATTTCTCTTGGAAGCAGTCGTTTTATCCCTGATTGGGGGGATCATGGGCATCGCTTTGGGGGTCGGAAGTGCTTTGTTGGTGGCCTATCTTTTGAGCTGGCCCCCGCTTTTATCCGGGTGGGCGATTCTTTTCGCCGTCTCCTTTTCTCTAGGCGTGGGATTATTCTTTGGTTATTATCCAGCCTTAAAAGCGGCTAAACTCGAACCGATTACAGCGTTGCACCACGAGTAGGAGGGAAGCGTTCGCCTGCTTCCAAAGTAATTTTTTAGGGGGAAGTATTTACGTGTTAACAGGTAAACAAAAACGATTTTTGAGAGCTATGGGAAATGAAATGGTTCCTATCCTTCAAGTGGGCAAGGGTGGAATTGTGGAAACGGTGGTCACCCAAACTGACGAGGCTTTGGAAGCCCGCGAACTTATAAAGTGTCGGGTACTGCAAAACAATTTAGAGGAGCCGAAGGCTGTAGCAGCCGAGCTGGCCGAACAAACAAGGGCTGAACTTGTCCAAGTCATCGGCCGGAATTTCTTGCTGTATCGACCATCAAAGACTAAACCGATGATTGAGCTGCCATAAATAATAAAAGGGCCGGACACGTGTGTGTTCGGCCCTTAGGGCTGCTTAGACGGGCTGTTTTTTCACCCTGTTTTGGAAATATAAAAACACCGGGAGGGGAATGACGATCCAGCCAAAGCTCTTAATCAGGCTATTAAGGGCTCTTTGCTTTGTCATCGATTTTTGCTCGCTAACCATTTGATCGTAACGAGTCTTTAGTTCGGCATCACTTAACGTTTGTTGTTGATTCGCCTGGTTAGGGTTCATCTTTTCTTGGGGCTGCAACTTATATTCCTCGAAACTCTGATAATAACCCGGAGGCGAAACAATGTCTGCCACGGCCATAAACGCTGCGACAGTTCCACCAATAGTCATCATCAACGTGGCGAAAAGAATTAAATAAACATAGACTGTTTTAATCACTTCGTTACCCCTTTCTAACGATACCTCGCTTCCTTTTTTGACCCCAATCACACTCGCAAAGATCAAAACGATTACAGCCAGAAGTACAGCACCCACCAGTAAACTCATAACAATGTTTAACCACCTCGCTTAAGCCAATTTATTTCGAGGATAACGCTTTCAGAACATGCTTGTACGGTATCCTCTCTAAGATTGTCTAAGTTATGGTACAAGTTTGTCCCCCATGAAACTACATCATGGATACTTTCTATTATAAGCGAGATAGGTCCTAGCTGTCATGTAGCTTATGATTAATAATATAAGGCTAAGGAAATTACATATTCGACAATTATCGGCAAAAGAAGTATAATACAAGACAAGATTCTACAATTTACGTACTTTAGGAGGAACTATGTTTAAGAAGAAATGGTTAATTTCACTAACGATCATGGCCTTGATGGTCTCTCTTGCTGGCTGCGCCAAAAAACCTGAGGTTCCAAAAACGACGACGCCCCCTGCAGGGACATCTCAATTACCTGAGGGTCACCCCACTGATACATCGGCTCAACCGGGGAACAAAGCAACTCAAGCGGTTGTGGAAACTAAAATAAATGACGTGCTCAATAAAAATTATCCTGGTGAGTGGAAAGTTGCGGGGACCACTTTAAGTAAGGGCTCCTACACTGAGAATGGTAACTATAAGATCGTGGATGACGTCGAAAAGCAGTTTCCTGACACCATGGGGGTATCTATTTTCGTCGGTGAAGAGAGGATTTCTTCAAGCGTTAAACAACAAGACACCGGCGCAAGAGTTCTGAAAGGTTATGCTACACCTCCTGCTGTTGGTGAAGTTATGAAAAGCGGGCAGTCTACTAGTACAGTAAGCAGCGGGTATCTGAAGGTTTATGTTCCCCTAAAGTCAGGGGGGAAAACTGTAGCAGTTCTTACTGTGTCAACACCTCAGTCCTAATAATTCCAGATATTTACGGACGTCGACACTTGCATACGATCGAGAAATAAGCGGGAGCCTGTATAAGTAATAAGAATTTACTGATACAGGCTCTTTAGGTTATTCCGCTATAGCTAGTACATATTTCCCCTGTTTGATGAGCAAACTTTAGAGTAGTAACGACAAAAGGGGGATCGGTAATGCCAGAAACTATTTTGGAAAAGACAGAAGGTCGCGTAAGCTATCATGATTCGGTCGAAGAGATGTTAGTACGAATACGGGAAGACGGAATGTCCAATGTCTTTGATAGATGGACTCAACAGGAAAAGATTCGCTGTAAATTTTGTTTGCAAGGGTTATCTTGTCAGCAGTGTTCCCAGGGACCCTGCCGGATTAGTGAGAAAGGCGAACAAGACAAAGGAGTCTGCGGAATTGGGCCGGATGCGATGGCCATGAGGAAATTGTTACTCCAAAATATTATGGGGGCAGGGACTTATAGTCATCATGCCTATGAGGCCTTCAGAACCTTACGGGCAACCGGAGAAGGTAAGACTCCCTTTAAAATTAAGGATGTTAATAAATTAAAATGGATGTGTGAAACGCTCGGAATCAATGCTAATCAGGATGTTAATCAAATGGCCATACAATTGGCAGATCTTCTCAATGATCAAATGAATATTGGAGCGGATGTTCCCAATCTAATGGTTGAGGCTTTTGCCCCGAAGAAAAGAAAACCAATCTGGAGAGATCTACATATCTATCCGGCTGGGACGGTTCATGAAGAACAAAATTGTGTGGCGAGCTGCTTGACCAATGTTGACGGAGATTACGCGTCTCTAGCTCTGAAAGCCTTGCGTTTAGGTTTGTCCACTATTTATAATTCCCAGATTGGGCTGGAAATGGTCCAGGATATTTTATTTGGCACACCGATGCCTCACGAAGTCAACGTCGATTTAGGGATTATGGACCCTGATTATGTCAATATCGTGTTCAATGGGCACCAACCTTGGGCCGGTGCAGCTGCTATTGAAAAGGCAAGATTGCCTGAAATCCAAGAAAGGGCAAAAGCTGCGGGGGCTAAAGGACTTAGAATTGTTGGCTCTATTGAAACGGGACAAGAGTTGCTCCAAAGATTTGAAGTGGATGATGTTTTTATCGGCTTAATGGGCAATTGGCTTGCGATAGAGCCTCTTTTGGCGACAGGCACAGTCGATGTCATTGCTATGGAGGAGAACTGTTCTCCACCTGCGATAGATATGTATGCGGAGAAATATCAGATTACGTTGGTGAGTGTCAGTACAATTATCGGGGTGCCGGGGCTTGAACATAAAATGCCGTATCATCCGGATGAAATCGTAGGAATAGTCGATCAGCTCATCAATTTAGGCATTGAAAACTTCAAAAAGCGGCATGGCAAGATTACCCCTAAGGTTCCTAAGATTACCCAAAAGGCGATTGCGGGATTCTCCACTGAGGCGGTTCTTGGGGCTCTAGGCAATAAGCTCGATCCGCTTGTTGATGTTATTGCTGCCGGAAAGATTAAAGGGGTTGTGGCTTTAGCAAACTGTTCCACGTTAAGAAATGGGCCGCAGGATTGGAACACGGTGAACCTTACGAAAGAACTGATTAAGAAGGATATTTTGGTCGTGGCCGGTGGCTGCGGTAACCATGCCTTGGAGGTAGCGGGGCTGTGCAACTTGGATGCTATTAATATGTCAGGCAAAGGGTTAGCTGAAATATGTGGCGCTTTGAAGATTCCGCCTGTCCTGAGCTTTGGAACGTGCACTGATACCGGCAGAATCTCTATGCTTGTGACTGCACTAGCGGATCACCTGGATGCGGATATCCCA
>JAUZPJ010000135.1 GCA_030706025.1 Bacillota bacterium
TATTAACTGTTGCCTCTGAAACGTCTAATAATGGAAGTGCTAAATCATATTTTACCAACGAAAGCTGATGTATATCAAATAAATCAGGTTTAAGATGATTTTCAATCGTCAAATAATTTGTGGGAGTAAAAATTACAATATCTATTCCAATTAGATTAAAATAGGAAAGCAAAATGGCATCTTCTGAACTAAACATTTCTTTTTTGTTGTTGTAAACTATGACTTTGGGGATTTCTTGTGGGTAATCAAAAACCTCAATAAGCTTAGTTAAAGAATCCTCCATTGTTAAAATCGTCATAAGAATTCTTAGCTTAAACTTCTCGTCCACATCGTTTATGAACATGCCAGAAGATATAAGTTCGTTCATCTTAGATATTAGGAAAATTTGCAATTCAATTTTAAGATAACCGAATTTGTAATGCCTACTTTTTCTAACCTTAATTTCATCAAACAGACCCTGCGCATTAAGTAAATAGTCGGCCTGAAAAAGCTCCTGCTTTGTATAATTAGTTTGTGTGAAGGGAACAGTTTGGATTAGTTTTGTATTAGGTGCTGATAAAAACACTTTGAAATCTTTCCAATAGGAATCAATGTCCTCACTAACTCCATTAATTTTGGCAAATAAGTTAGGAATATAAACTTTCTTATTTTGCACTTTAAATTCCGGACGAAGTTTTGAGGGTTCTCGCCAAAGTATTTTTAGTTCATCATAGGTGGTTTTTAATGTTATGGGTTGAGTCAAGTAGTTTTCGAACTGCCAAGGCCTGAAAAGTCCAACTTCTTCGCTATAAATGACCTCCTCAATTTCTCGGGAGGCCTTATATGCAATTGTACTTTTACGAATAACCTGCTCTTTCTCTGGAAACGAAGCTAAGGTCAAGTTACGATCATTTTTAATGAGATGGGTACGCGTCATATCTTTATCGAAAATTTGAAAGGGTTTATCACCTTCTTCAGCAGAGTGAACAAAGAGCACATCACAACCAATTTGATGAAAAGCATCTAGTAAATAAATCTCATGCGGTTTGATTGTACCATAGAAAAGGACCTTGGGATTGTTTTTGAAATCCAGATCAAAAAGCTTAGGCAAATATCTGTTAAACCATGTAACTAGCTTAAGTGAGAAATTTGTGACTATCGAAGGATTTAAATTACTATTTTTCTCTGCAAAAAGATTAACTGTATCAACCAATACTTTTCGTACCGTGTTATCAAGCAGCTCGTCATTCATTTTGAGAAGAATATTGGCTTGTAGAATATGTTCTAAAATCTCGAACAGATCTTGATAGGGATTACTAATTATCTTTTGGGAAAGTAGTCTACTCTCCGCAGCATTAGGTGCCGGAATCCCCTCAAGAAACTTAAGATAATTGCCCGACATTTCTAATGCTTTGTCAAGATTAAATAGACTATTAAAATATTCGGCTTTCCAATCATCCATAGAGCTAGGTACACCAATATAACGCACGAAAAATGTGGGAAGTATCGGAGAGGGCCTTCCGACAAAGCCAATGCGTTTGTCCAAGGGAACCATAATTTCCTCAAATAAAGTTTCAGATTTTTTTAGCTTTACTAAAATAACCGGATCATTGGGCAAAAAAGAGATAAGCTTATTGGAATGATTTAATCTTATCTCAGATACCACTCCATCAGCTTGTCTTGTTGCAGGAAATGCACTTATAGGCTGTTCATATGCTTTTCTAATTAAGAAAGAAAACTTATTATTCGGGTCTATCTTTTCGAACCTATCATTAAAGGAGGTATTCAAAACTAAAATATCGCATCCTATTAAAGACATAAGAATAAGAAAATAAATTTCATGGCTCTTAGGACTCCCCCAGTAAATAATCTTAGGATTGTAGGGTGATTCCTTATAGATTTTCTTTTTATTCTCTTCAAGCCACAATAAAATTTTAGTAATAAAGTTTATAACAATACTAACATTCACTGGTTTATCGTTAGTTAGATAGAGATTAAGCATAACACCGAATGCATCCTTGACTCTTCGGCTTGCTTGAAAGTCTGAGGACAAAGAAAAGTAACTATGGCTCTCCAATAAATTCAAAACGGCACCGTTAGAAAAATCCTTAAGAGGAACTTGCTCTAATAACTTTTTCAACTGTTCAATTAAAGTTATGTGGTTGATTACTTCAATTCTATTTTTAAAGAGGATATAACTACCTAGTGATCTAAGCTTTTCATCTAGATTGGCAATCTCAGCTAAAAATTCTTCTTCATCATCACACCCAATAATACGGTAAAAATAAACATTCAAACCTTCCCCTCTTTGGGCCAGGGGAGACAGTATATCCGTAAAAATATTCTCCGATTCTTTCAAGTGCATTGTACAATGACTATACTTGCTTGTTTCCACACTATCTCACTCCCCAAACCAAGTGACGTTCATTATGATTCACTATTCCCATGAATCCCAAATATCCGGCTCATACCCCACTGTAGCAAGCTTACCATTTCTCACAATCGGTGTTTTATAAAGACTCGGGTTATTCAAGAGCATTTCTTCCCTGCCGCTGACAGAAATAATACGGTCCATATTTAACTTTCTAAAATCCTTTGCATTGCAATTAACAAGCATATTTAGTCCTACGGCATTTTTAACACTTTGCAATTCACCTTTACTTAATCCATGGAGGGTTAAATCTACAAATTGGTAATTAATCCTTCGTTCTTTAAAATAACGCTCGGCTTTTTTTGTATCGAAACACTTTTTAATCCCAAAAATCTGTATATTCATCCGCTGTATCTTCTCCTCAAATAACCGCCTGAATAGATTATTGCATTATTAGCGTAAGCTAATACGTCTTCTCAACAACTACCAGCTCAAATTTGCCTAGGTTAAAATTGTACTACCTTTGACTCACTGCTTATCACAGTATGTCGAGCCCCTTGTGACGATAAACTATGTAACGACATCCCCAGTATCACAAGAACTATACCTATCAATGACCAGGCTGTCGGGTAATTTCCATTTAAAACAAAAATCTCACCTAGAATTGAAAAGATAATTTCCCCAGATTGCGTAGCTTCGATTGCGGCAAGTTGATGGAGATTACCTCTCGTAAGATCCGTTGCTCTAAAAAAAAGAACTGTTGCTATAACGCCGGAAAATACTGCAACAACCAAAGCTTGATTAACTTGTTGTTGACTAGGGGGACCAACAGTTACGAACCCATACGTCCCCAATATAAACCAAAAAGGAAGGCTTGCTAAAGTCATTCCAAAGACTCGTTGATAAGTATCAAATTGATCTTGACATACTTCCATCATTTTTCGATTCCCCAAGGGGTATGCAATGGCTGCCAAAGCCACGGGTATGACTCCTAACATTATCTCCTTATACGTCAACTCCCGTACCTGCTCTATCTGAACAACTACAACTCCGGCAAGGATGATTAGGGAAATCCATAACCCTTGTAACGGTATTTTCGACCGAACCTTTCGAGGTCCCATATCCGTTTGAACGATCTGATAAAAAAACGGGGCTAGCAAAGAACCCGAAACAATCGTTAACTGCCACATACTTGCCACTAGCCAAGCGGGGCCATAGGCAGCTGCATAACATAGAGGTGCGTAAAATAAACCGAAACCAACCGTACTCCACCTTAACCAAACTCCCGGACTTTTCCTAATTTCGGATAAAAGCGGTTTCAAATTCCCACGAACTAATACAATGAGAAGCAAAAACGGTACCGTAAAACTATAGCGAAGAACTGCGCTCCAGATCCAACTTCCACCCGTTAAATTCATCGCTCGATTTAGAACGAACGTTGATGCAAAAAATAAGGATGCTAAAATACCTAAAACGATCGCTTTCAAATCCTTTTCTCTCCTATTATGAAGTTGGTTTACAGGCATGTACATCTATTTACTGCCTATTGTATTACACTATTTTACTTGCTACAAGATTCACGGGAATGAAAAAACAAGAGTCTCTCTGCATTTCGGATAAAAGCGAAAAGGCCCTTGTTTAGTTAGTAGTTTCCACAAGGAGACCAGCGTTTACCTATACATACCTTAAAATATGAATTCTCTAGGGTCCAAGTGAACCTCGCGACAGATCTCCTCCACAATCTGCTTTTCCACCGGGGCAAATTCTCCATCTGCAAAACCAATTGCACAACATAAGCGCACAAGTAAACGTGCGGCTTCTGGTTTACTTGCGAGCTTACCAATGGCCCGCAAAGCCTCTGCTTTGCCCAGAATATGGTCGTTTTGAATTCGCTGGACGAAATAATTAAATCGGGTATCTACCTCGCTAATGTTTATTCCCCGCATTTCTTGACTAGTTCGAAAATATTCAATGAGCTTTTCTCGTTCCGAAGGTTCTATAATACCGTCTGCCGTGGCCACCAAAGCGCTTCCAGCTACCAAGCCCTCGGTAAGATCTTTACCTAAATATTTGCTCACGACATTACGAGCATTTTCTGTTTGCTGCTGCAGCCATTGTGCAGTATTACTATTACTTGCTGCATTCCATCGTTCCTTACAACTCAGACAAGCGAACTCCATATTTTTACTTCCTATAAAACCAGCCAATATCCCAACTGGGCCCAATAAAACACCACCTACTAAAGCCTTTCCTAATCCAAATCCTTTCTTTCCCGCAGTTACCTGGTTAGAATGACATCGCGGGCAGGCCATTCCCCCATGATCTGATGAATATCCACCATGCTGGACTTGCCCGTAACCCTTTGGGTTAGACCTCAGGCCTTGGGAGTTAGTGTAAGGAACCGTTGAGTTGGTAGATCTGTCGTAGTTGTCGTCTCCCGTGTTTCCATATCCTATATTTGCGTAACTACTTGCACCCGGTAAGGGCCGTTCTTCCTCAACTTCCAACCCAAAATTACCACAGAGAGCGGCCAGTCCACCTTGGAAGCCACTTCCTATAGCATTAAATTTCCATTCTCCCGCGTGGCGATAAATTTCTGCGGCGACTATTGCAGTTTCAACAGAAAACTCTTGACCGAGTTCGTATTTTAGTAATAATTCATTGGTGCCAGCGTTAATAATTCGTACGTAGGAATTTTTAATATCTCCAAAACTTTGTCTTTTCATTAGGGCATCATTAATAGTAATCGCAAAAGCAATTCTCTCGATATAGGAGGGCACTGCCGATAGATTTATTTGTATTTGCTCGTCATCTCCTTCGTTGCCAGAACCCTTCTTGTTATCACCACTATGATTTACTGAACCCTGTCCGCCGGATGGATTATTATAGAAGACAAAATCATTTTCATCTCGTACTTTACCGTCGGATGCTAACAAAAAAGCTGAAGCATCTAAATCATAATTGTAACTACTCGCTGACAAGTTTGAAGCCCAGCCTAACCCAACGATAATATCCTTTAAATTCGGGTTGCTTTTTGTGAGGTCAACCTTTTGACCTTTACTAAGTCTAACTGCCATCTTTCGCCCTACCTTCTTGTTTAAACTTAAATACCTTATCATTCAGTCTTGTAAAATTCTCCTCATTTTTGACTATATTATATTTATTAATCAACCTAACCGTAATTTATCATGACAGGATAGTTAAAAGCAAACTTTGAAAATAGCCCCGAAGAGATACGTTTTTTCTCTTCGGAGCTATTTTCAAAAGCTTTTAATTATTCAATCCATATTTTAAGATTATCTTTATTCTCAATTATTTTTTCGGCAATCTTCTTTCCCACATCATGGAAGTAATTTTCGCTATCTTTGCGACTAGAGTAATTACGATCTTCAATAAACTTACCGTTTGTAATTACTCTCCGAAGCAAAGGAATTCTATTAGTTCTGCTAATATCAAAGTCTGCTATCGAATGTTCAAATTCTTCTCGCAGATTAGAAGTACTCCAATACTTGGGGCCTTTCTGGGGTTTAACCTCAAAGACACGCCTAACAAACTCATAAGGAAATGCCCCAAAGGTAATAAGAATCTTAGGCTGATATTCGAGAACACTTTCGCGGAACATCTCGATTTCCTTGGCAACTTCGGCCGCCCACCAATTTAAGGTGTTGGGAACGATTCCAATGTCGCTTACGGCATTTTTTACGAAAATATTTTGAGTATCTATCCTTGTATGCAGTTTTCGATACACTTTATCCTGAATCTCATCTAAAATTGGTGTCCAGATATCGTGACGTACCGCAGGATATTTGGGATTAAGCAATAACCAAATAGGATAAGATCTTTCTCCAGATTCCATTTTCATAGCAGTATTAACTGAAGTTGAATAATTATTTAGCGTAAAGTTGGACATCGAATCCCACCTTTCTATATTAATGGTCATAACCAAGTGCCTAGTCAACATAACTTATTTATATATCGGGTCAGATTTATCCTCTAGAAGAACTTGTTTTCGTACCAGTAAACGCTGAAACAGACTCAATCAGGCTACATGCCGCCGACTTCTCTGCCCTTTCTTGGGTATCACAATTTAGAGCTGCTTTTGCTCTCTCCAAAGCATTCGTTGAAGAAGCAAAAATCTCATTCTCAGACATAAAGATATTTTCGTCAGATACATCTGCAACAAGGTTTGAGTTCTTCAGCATTGTTTCATGCTCAGACTTCACACCACTTACGATCAGAATTCCACCGGCTTCTCTTACCGTTCGAATAAAAACCTTTATGGCATTAAGGGCTGTCAAATCGATAGAAGTTATATACTTCATTCTCAAGATGAATACTTTAGACATATTAACCAAACTAGCAAGTTTTTCTTCAAGATCCGCAGCTGAGCCGAAGTAAAGGTTTCCTTCTAATTGGACAATTAAAATATCAACCTGCTCCTTAACCGATTTGACTTCTTGCTCAATAATCTGGGACTCTTTTCCCTGTGTAGGAATTAACAATTTAACAGGTGCTTTGTTTGTATCCTTCAAGTATAAAACAAGAGACAATGCAATCCCAGTATAAATTGCGTAGTCTAGATCCGGCATTAAAATTGTTGATAAAAAAGTTACTAACATTGCAATAGAATCAGATTTTAGTTTACCGAGTTTAAGTATCTTCCTGATCTCATGTTTGTCCATCAAACCATACCCTGTAAGTATCAGTACTCCAGCAAGGCATGGATTGGGAATATACTTAGCATATGGTGCAAAGAAAACAAGAACTAAGGCAACGACTACACCTGACAGGATTCCGGCGAATCTGGAAACTGCTCCATTGTGATAATTTATTGCTGAACGTGAAAAGGA
>JAUZPJ010000136.1 GCA_030706025.1 Bacillota bacterium
CATTTTGAGTTAGATGAGAATAATCGACTCCGAACAACTGCGGGAAATCTAGTATTAGGCGAAAAAGGTGAGATTGGTCCGCTTAGTCCAAATTTCACGGTAGAATATGATGGGACGATTAGGGACAATGGGCAGGTCGTTGATCGGTTGAGAATCGTTGATATTCCTGGAGCAGCCTTGCAGCGAGAGGGTAAGACGACTCTTTATCAAGCGACTCAAGCACCGGTAGCCGTTGCCCGGGATAGTATCCAAATGCGCCAGGGGGCTATTGAAGAATCAAACGTCAATGTTGACGATCAGATGGTAAAAATGGTCGTGGCGATGCGTGCCTACGAGGCGAATCAGAAGGTACTTCAGATTCAGGATCAGACGTTAGAGAAAGCAGTTAATGAAGTCGGGAAAGTCTAGATTTTAAGGATTAGAGTATGTACTTAGCATTTATGGTTATACTCGCGAACTAGTTTTGCTTAATAGTGATTTCAAGGATATAGCAGACTAGTTCTAGATTATAGGGAGGGGCTCAGGTGAATATTGCCGAACTAATCATGTTGTTTCAACTTCAACAAGTAAATTCGGCTTGGCAAGTTGGGGCCGCCAATGGTGAGAGTAGTAACAATTCATCCGACTCGTTATTGTTTGCCAACCTATTACAAGCGGCTTTACAGAACAATGGTTCAAAGAAACTTGCTTCGGAAAATCCCACCCAAGGAGGGAGTCAGACTAACACTTCCGTTGGAAGTCCAGTTTCACAAAATAGCAATGGGGATAAATCTCTTGATGGGTTAATTGGGGCAATGGGTCAAAAATACGGCGTCGATTCTAACTTAATAAGGGAAGTCGTCAATGCAGAGTCAGCGTTTAATTCCCATGCTGTTTCACCTGCTGGAGCCCGGGGTCTAATGCAGCTGATGCCGGGTACTGCCTCAAGTTATGGAGTTAAGGATTCATTCGATAGTGGACAAAACCTTGACGGTGGCACGCATTTTTTAAAGGATTTGCTTGATCGTTTTGGGGGAAATATTACGTTGGCGTTAGCAGCCTATAATGCCGGTCCGGGTGCTGTGGAAAAATACAACGGAGTGCCACCGTATAAAGAAACTCAGGCTTATGTGCAGAAGATTATGGCTGGCTTGAATCAAAAGAATTGGGAAGTCTAGGATTCATATTAAGGAAGGATGGTATCGTGGTTAAAAAAACCTGGTGGATTGCCTGGCTTTTGGCAACCACTTTATTACTCATATCCGTATCATCGGTGTTTGCGGCTGATTCTTCCGCGGGTTTTACAACATGGCCCACAAAGACAACGACTGAGGTTAAAAAGGTATGGACGATCTCGTTTAACATTCCACTTTTGAGTACAAGTGTCAATAATACGACTATCTATGTGACTGACAGCAAACAGACGAAGATCGCGACAACGACTAAACTTTCTCCTGATGGCCTTTCTGTAACAGTAACGCCGTCTAAAGCTTATACGGCTGGAGATTACAATTTATATATTACAAATGGAATTATGACTGAGGCAGGCGATAAACTTAGCGAGATGGTTATTGTTCCATTCACTGTAGAAGTGCCTTTTACGCTTACATCTAGTGTTAGTATGGTTGTTACGGTTACAGATGATTTTAAAGCCGTTTATACGAAGGATCTTTCTGGAGCCCTATCGATTGAAGATTCAAATGGCGGCCGAATCGGTCCTAGTTCGAGAGATTTGTCAACAGGAAAATACACCTTTAATATTTATGCAGATGGTGTTTATTACCTCAAACTACTCACGGTTGATAATAATGTAATTAATACTCGGTCAATAAAATTACCTGCTATTAAAATACCTATTGTCAAAATACCAACAACAGGACCAATCACAACGATCAAACCAACAGTAAAGACTGCAAATTTGGTGATAGCTACCAAGGATGGTGTAAATGGTGTTAAATCTGGTTCCATCGGTGGAAGTATAATACCAGAAAAGTATGGCGTACCTATACAAGTATCTAACACTACTACAACTTGGACAACGAGTACAGACATCGATGGGAATTTCGTGGTTTATCTGCCTACTGGAAGTTACCAACTTGATGTTGATGGTAATGGTGTTCAATATAAAAAGCACCGCTATAAGCTGACAGTAACGGCAGGCCAAATGGCTTCCCCACAAGACCCGATAAACGTAGAGGAAAACATTGGCCAACTCGGACTTATACTTGATGCGCCTGCAGTGGACGCAGGGTCAGGCGTCTTAAGTGGTATCGATAATACAACAAAAGAAATAGTCGGAGGGGTTAACAGTGATGCAACGGTCTATATTTATGACACTGTCCCAGAGACCCCGGTTTTAATCACAACAACTAAACCGGATAAAAGTGGGAAATTCGTTGCAAAGTTGCCGAGTACTTTGATTGGTAAGAAACTACGGATAAAAGTTATCGATTTTGCAGAAAACGTTTACATATTGGATATGGCTAGTCCCGTATCTTAACGGCATTAATTACGTTCACATATAGTCATTAATCCTCTCCACTTTCTGATTGAGCAAATTCAGCATGATATTGACATTAATAAACAAACTATATACAATCTGATTTAACTTAATAATTATTATTGAATTGAGGAAGGGATTTTATGGCGATTTGGAAATGTTCACAATGTGGTGCAACTTCTGAAGGTCGTTGCCGTCCTAAAGCTTGTCCAAGCTGTAGTGCAGGCAAATAACAAATCGTTAAAGCGGAGTAGTACAAAGAGGTAGAAAATGCTAGAGTACTATGGTTATCTTTGGAGTACGACCTGGCCCAACTTGGTCGTACTCCTTTTGATATGGGGGATTGTTGTCTCTCGAATGGTTTTGAAATCCGTTGGGACTTGGCGATATACCCGCGATGCTTGGGGTTTTACTGTGTTGACGGGGAAGTCCTTGATTTGGATCATGGTATTAGGAATTTATACTGATTTACTATTTTTTTCTCAACCGGATTGGTTATCCCAACCGAGCTTTATTCAGGGATCGGTTCAGGGTAAAGCTTATGATTCTGGATCAAGGTTATATTTATTAGATATACGAAATGGAACGGAACAGAAACAATTCTACATTGACCAAAACGTGTATGAACGGCTGAAGTTGGAGGATCAGGTTAAACTTATGTATCTTCCGTCGCGGCGGGAAGTTGTACGTTGTGAACTTATAGGAAGTTTGCGTTAAAATAGAATTTCTATTAAACTAGGATCAGGATAAAAGGGAGTGCTAAGATTGAGTTCAGAAGTCTATTTCACGAGCATGAAGGTAAAACTTGGCGAAAGCCTTCTTACCAAACTTGAACATTTAGTAGCTCGGGCAGGATTACTCGATGCGATTTCCCCCAAGGACCTTGTGGCGATTAAACTCCACTTTGGGGAACGGGGGAATCTCGCTTATGTCCGACCGCAATATGTGCGTCGCATTGTCGAGCAGGTCAAAAAGAAAGAGGGCAGGCCTTTCTTGACGGATTCCAATACCCTTTATGTAGGCTCCCGGGCCAATGCCGTTGACCATTTAGAGACGGCGATCGAGAATGGTTTTGATTATTCTGTCGTGGGAGCCCCTTTAGTGATTGCCGATGGTCTTAACGGGAAAGACTATGTTTCAGTGCCCGTAAATCTCAAACACTTTAAAGATGTAAAGATTGGCAGTGCTGCTATCCAGGCCGATGCCTTACTTGCGATTACGCATTTAAAAGGGCATGAGGCAACAGGTTTTGGCGGAACTTTAAAGAATCTAGGGATGGGTCTTGGCAGCCGTGCCGGTAAACAACAACAGCACTCAGATCTCTTACCACAGGTAAGTGAAGAAAGATGCATAGCTTGTGGAAAATGTGCTAAATGGTGTCCGGCCAATGCTATTGTTGTCGAAGGTAAAGCGAAAATTTCGCAAGACAAATGTATTGGGTGTGGAGAATGTACGGTTACTTGCCCTGCCAAGGCAATTGCGATAAACTGGAAGACGGAACCCGATATTATTCAAGAAAAAATTGCGGAGTATACCTTGGGCGTTCTCAAAGGAAAAGAGGGAAAAGCAGGATTTATAACCTTTGTGACAAACGTTTCCCCACTCTGTGATTGTTGTGGTTTTAATGATGTACCTATTGTTGGTGATATTGGTATTCTTGCTTCTAAAGACCCAATTGCAATTGATCAGGCAGCGGTGGATTTAGTTAACCAAGCGCACGGAAATCCGCTTTCACAGCTTGGTGAGCGACATAATGAACATGATAAATTTCGCGTGCTGTTTCCGGATATAGACTGGACAATTCAGCTTTCCTATGGTGAAAAGATTGGTTTAGGAAGCAGGGATTATACCTTAATTAAAGTTGGGCAGTGAAATAGGGTGTAAAATTCCTTAATTTCACAGAAAAAGTTATTGCTTAATATGCTATAACTAGAATAAGATATTGTAAGAACTCGATGCGGAAAGGAGAGTGGGGAATATGCGTGTTCAAAAGGTTAACGAGCATACCATCCGCATCTTCATCTCTTTGACAGAATTAACTGACAGAGATATTACGATGGCTGATTTGTTTCAGCGATCTGCGAAGACGGAGCAATTGTTTTGGGAACTTATCGCACAAGCTCGGGAAGAGGTTGAATTTAATTTAGATCAACCTTTTTGGATCCAGGCGACCGTTGCATCGAATGATGAGTTTGTCATTACAATTATGAAACAGGAAGAATCGAGCGAGGGTTCTGCCAAAGAGAAGCAAGTTCGCAAAACGTCGAAAGGCCGTGCAATAGAATCGGTTTATGTGTTTGCTGATTTTGAGGATGTGATATCGGCTGTCGGGCGTTTGCCCGAATTTAGCCAGCTGCGTTCAGCCCTCTTTAAGTTCGAGGAAGAATATTATCTAGTACTAAGCCGTATGGGGACGGGCAAAAAGAGGCTTTTAGCAGAGGCAATTCTAGATGAATACGGAGAAATTGTCGCTACAACCGGAGTTTTCCTGTCGGAACATGGGAAGAGTATTATTCCAGTGAAGGCTGTGCAAATGCTTAATGCTTCTTTTAATCAGCCTTCACAGAGCTAAAAAGAGAAGCTTGGAACACGAAAAAGGGAAGCATTTGCTTCCCTTTTTGGTACTGTCAGAAAGTATAAACTTCGTTATATACTTTCCAAGCATAAGGGCAACTAGGGCTGCCGCCTTCGCCGGAGGCTTGGCGCCAGCCAAGTTTTCTTTATTTCAACCCTCTGCTGCTTTGGAAGGCATAGCTGAGCATTAGGACTAGGATCGTTATCCAAAGGAAAAAATAGCTGGAATCTGATGCAAACACTGTATGCACACGGTCTTACCTTTGAACTTATGAACTTTGATGGTTTTACCGCAAAAGATGCAAGGTTGAAACTGTCGCTGTGTGCGCTGGACCCTATTAAAGGGAATAATAACAGCTTGATGAGCTGGCTCGTTTGTTGGCAGAATAGGGCTAAAGCTGGACATTGAATACCTCCTCAAGCTAACTTATGCATTTATCATATGCCAAAAGGGATGTCGAAATCCTAAAAAGTGTGCGGGCCGGATTATGGAAAATTGGTCGATAATCGTTGTGGCCCATAAGGAGTGACAAACGATGGATCAAGAGATACGAAAGCGATTACGGGAACTTCCGGCTGTTCATGAAGTGATTTCTAGGCTAAAGTGCGAGGCGGAATTCGGTCCGTTTTTGACGAATGAGAGGCAGTTGTCTCGTTTAACCCAGAGCGTTCGACAGGTTCTTCAAAATGCTAGGGAAAATGTCAGCGAAAATAGTTCAGGTTCATTCGATGAGTTTAAATCTTCACTTTGGCCGTGGATCAGACGTCAGCTGGAGAAAGAATTAACACGTTCTGAAACTAGTTTGCGGCGTGTAATCAATGCAACTGGGGTTGTTTTGCATACGAATTGTGGGAGGGCTTTGCTTGCACCAGAGGTCTCGCGTTTTGTCGCCGAACAAGCTGAAAGGTATAGCAATCTTGAGTTAAATATTGAGAGTGGGGAACGCGGTTCGCGTTATGTGCATGTGGAAGCACTTCTTCGTCGACTGACGGGGGCCGAAGCTGCAATGGTAGTCAATAATAATGCTGCGGCGGTTCTCTTGATGATGAATACATTTGCTCAAGGGAAAGAAGTCGTTGTATCACGCGGAGAACTGGTGGAAGTTGGGGGATCCTTTCGGATTCCTGAGGTTCTAAAGGCTGGGGGAGCCCGACTCGTCGAGGTTGGAGCAACAAATAAGACTTGGCTTAGGGATTATGAAGCGGCTATCGGACCCGAAACGGCTATGTTGTTAAAAGTACATACGAGTAATTATCGTGTTGAAGGGTTTACCCATACTGTTTCGGGTGCTGATTTAGTAGACCTTGGGGAAAAACATGGTCTGCCCGTTATGGAGGATTTGGGGAGTGGTAGCTTTTATGATGGGACAAGTCTCGGTTTTCCTCTTGAGCCGACGATTCAGCAAACAGTAAAAGCAGGAATTGCGCTTGTTTCTTTTAGCGGAGATAAATTGCTAGGTGGTCCACAAGCTGGGATTATTGTCGGGAAAAAGGCGTATATTGAACGTTTAAGAGTAAATCAACTGACCAGAGCTTTGAGAATTGATAAATTAACGTTAGCTGCGCTTGAAGGAACACTTCGGTTATATGAAAGTGGAGGAATAGAGGAAATCCCTGTTTGGAGAATGCTTTCCTATCCCTTGGAGACACTAAAAGCTGCAGCTTCCGAGATTGTGACTGTTCTTTCCGAAAATCCGGCACTTACTGTTCAGCTCAAGGAGGACGTATCTCAGGTGGGAGGCGGGGCTTGGCCAACCGTCGATCTTCCGACCTGGGTATGTGCGATTCGCCCTAAACAAGGAAGTGTAGTAGAGTTAGAATCGTTTTTACGCTTAGGATCAGTGGCTATTTTGGCACGGATTCATAAAGATTGCGTAATCGTTGATGTGCGAACTTTGCTAAGTGGGGATCGTGAGGAGATCGTGAGGAGATTGGAAGAGTGGGATGGTTATGGGAAAGAATTGTAAGCGGACGTTGACGTATTCAATTAGTGCATTATAATAAAAGAGTAATACTTCGGTTCATGAAATAGTAATGCTTAAATAGTGGGTGGTGTTAGAAATGGATCTTAATCTTAATATGATGCAAAATGTCCAGGAAAAAGTTCGGTTGACTCAAATGTCTACGAAGGCGGGCTGAGGATGTA
>JAUZPJ010000137.1 GCA_030706025.1 Bacillota bacterium
CTGAATTTAACTCAGGTTGTGAAACATTTCGGCAATAAAGAACTGGATGCACGGTGTGAAGTTTCATCCCAGGATGAAATTGGCGAACTCAGCAGCAGTTTTAACGATATGGCAGACATGATCCAGGATTATAGCATCAATTTGGAAACAAAGGTTGAACGACGAACAAAAGAATTGTATGAGAAAAACGCAAAATTACAGGACAGTATTGAGTATGCCAAAATGATTCAGGAGACCATCTTGCCGGAGAATAAGGAAATACGCCAAATTATTAAAGACTACTTTGTGATCTGGGATCCAAGAGATGTTGTAGGTGGAGATTTCTATTGGATGAAGAGATTTGAAGATGGTTTTGTCATCGTTGTTGGTGATTGTACCGGACATGGTGTGCCTGGGGCACTAATGACCATGGCAGTTAATTCCATGTTAAATCACATTGTCAATGCTGCTAGCCATAGCGATCCTGCGGCTATCCTCCGAGAATTGAACTTTCATCTGAACCAATCACTTTGCCGCAGCAGCGAAGAGAATAATATTCAGGATGGTTTGGATGCGGGTGTTATTTTTGTTGCGAATGATGGTAAGATGCTCTTTGCAGGAGCTCAGATTTCCCTTTTTGTCGTCAAAGAGGATCAGATTATGGAAATAAAGGGTAGTCGTCATGCTATCGGCTGTGACATTGTAAAAAGAACCAAGACCTTTGTAAACCACGATATTGAGTATGAGCTCGGGATGTCATTTTATATGGCTACCGATGGCATAAAAGATCAGGTTGGAGGGGAAAACGGCCTGCCCTTTGGGAAGAAAAGGCTCTTTGCGGTCCTAAAGTCCATTCAGAACCTTACCATGGAAGAACAAAAAAACATCGTGCTGTCCACCTATGAAGAATATCTCAAGGGTGAAGCACGACGGGATGATATTACGATGCTTGGCTTTAGAATATAGCAAAAGGAGGAAAGAGGAATGAATTTCGACCTATACGATTTCTATGAGGAAGTAAAAACAAAGAGAATTCTTTACTTCTACTGTGGACCGATTGCCCACTCAAGTATCGAAGCCGCCAGTTACACTTTACGGAAGCATCTTCAGTTTGAAGAGGCTGGGAACAGTACAACGCAAGCGGTTTTCTCCATATTTATCGAACAGGCCCAGAACATTTTAAACTATTCCGCGGAGAAACTGGGAAATCAAGAGGACGATCAAGAAAACGAATTAAGAATTGGGGTTGTCGTCATAGGAAATGAGGGTGATGGCGGATATTTTATTTACTGTGGCAACAGGATTCACACCAAAGATATTACCCAATTGGAAAGCAAAATTGAAGCAGTCCGCAATCTAAGTAAAGAGGAACTCAAGGCATTATATAAAGAAAAACGCCGAAAAGAGCCGGAACCGGGGAGCAAGGGAGCCGGACTGGGCCTCATCGAAATTGCCAGGAAATCCAGCAGGCCCCTGGAATACAACTTTTCACCGATCAATGAGTCATTTTCGTTTTTTAGTATACGAGTTGTAGTAGAGAGGTAAGAAAATGAATAATTTGCTGATAGAAAAAACACAATCAACTCCAACGATTCAATTTGATTTTTTATCCAACGTACTCAAAATCAGCGGAGAATCTTTCCCTGAAAATACAGCAAAATTTTACTCCCCGGTTTTAGAATGGCTCAGAGAATATATCGAACAACTAGATTCAGCGACGGAAGTAACCATGGAATTTAATATTATCTATTTTAATAGTAGTACATCAAAAATATTTATGACTATTTTTGACATGCTGGAAGGCGCTGTGGAGAACGGCAAAAAGATTTGTGTCAACTGGCGGTGTGACGAGAAAAATGAAACAGCCATCGAGTGTGGTGAAGAGTTTAAAGAGGATCTTGATGTGCTGCCGTTTAATCTAATCATCGAAGGGGATCAGTAAGCGTCGTTAGAGAAAATTTTACCTTGGATTGTTCGGGGGAAACCAAATGAATCTATATTTTAAAGAAGATGAAGTATGTAAAGAAGCGGAAAAACTCTTACTAGACGATATTTTTTCTTCACCAGCTGATAAAGAGCATTACCTGGTTTTGTTTAAAGAATATAGGAAATTGCTGAAACAGATGCGCAGAATGGTCAAGATGTCTGACCTAATGCAAAATGAATTGAAAATACTGTCTCATAAACTGGAACAGATGTCCAGCATCGATTCCTTAACAGGTTTATTCAACCGGAGGTATTTTAATGAAGTATATCAAAAAGAATGGCTGAGTGCCTGTCGTTCCCAAGTTTCTCTTGCAGCACTCATGCTTGATATCGACAACTTTAAAAAATACAATGATACCTATGGCCATCTGCGGGGTGATAAATGTTTGCAGGCCGTGGCCGAGGCTGTACGGAAAGCCGTCAAAAGGCCAAGGGATATGGTCGCCCGTTATGGCGGAGAGGAATTCGTAATCATCCTCACGGAAACCGATGCGAGTGGAGCGTTCTATATTGCTGAACAGGCTCAGAACAATGTCAGGCAGCTGAAAATTGAGCATACGGCATCATCGTTCCAGATTGTTTCCGTATCGATAGGCGTTGCAGCAATGATCCCTTCTTCTGAAAATCACCCGGAGGAATTGCTGAATATGGCCGATGAAGCACTGTACCGGTCTAAATCAAACGGCCGCAGTAGTATAAGCCTGCATACGAAAGAGTAATTCATTTAGTTGTTCAAAAGACTCCATGCTTTTCATCGGGATTAAATCCTCTTCTTACAAATTTTGGTCAGTATTCTTGGACTACAAATATCAAAAACTAACCTTGTTTCACTAATAATTTAAGAGGGGGTTTCTTATATGAGAATGAGGAGCACAGGGAATTTATTCAGCCCACGCTCGCTGATTATCCATGCTATTGGGATTGGTGCGGCAGTTTGGCTGGGTAAAGCTTGGGGAGATAAGTCAGAAGATTATTAAGAGAAAAGAATGAACTGACCTCTGTCAAGTAGACACTTGAAAAACTAATTGCTGCTAAGGCCTGATTCCGATTGTCTCGGGATCAGGCCTTTTAGTTTGAATTTCAAAAACCAACTATATATATTTTCCTATTATCTGCTACTTTATGGAACTTAAAGGATCCTAAAATGAACTATTCTTCGGTAATGTTTTAATGCAATGAATTAACAAGAAGTTATGATCTATTGACGAAATTAAGCCCTATTCTCCTAACAAAGATAGAATGTGCTTTCTAATTAAACTAAACGACCTTTCCGTTCTAACACGCGGCCGCTCAATCGTAACATCAATCTGCTCTTGGATCTGTCCCGGCCGTCCTGAGAGAATAATAATTTTGTTACTTAGATAAACTGCCTCATCAATATTGTGTGTTACCATAAGAATCGTTGGTTTTAGTCGTTGCCATAATGCGACCATATCGCGCTGCAATTTATGCCGGGTACGAAAATCCAATGCGGCAAAAGGTTCATCCATAAGAATTAGCTTCGGTTGGTAAACTAAAACTCTTGCCAAGGCAACCCGCATGCGCATACCTCCAGAAAGTTCTTTTGGATAATACTCTTCAAAACCAGCGAGCTCTACCAAATTGAGAATCTCTTGCACTAAATCTCTCGTTTCTTTTGGGGATTTTCCTCGTAAGTTTAGACCAAAAGCAACGTTTTGTTTCACAGTTAACCACGGAAAAAGAGCTCCTTCTTGAAAGACATAACCGCTATCCGATTTCGCACCGGCCAAACTACCGTTCAAGCAAATACGGCCAGACGAGGGTTGAATAAGCCCAGCGATAAGTCGAAGTAATGTGGTCTTCCCACACCCGCTGGGCCCAGTTAAACAGGCAAAATCCCCCTCCTCCAGAGTAATAGAGATTCCCTTCAACACATTTTCCCCATTAATTTCTTTATCCACATTCTCTACCATGAGTACCAACGTGCTATCCTCCGCCCAATAAGATTTATACCCTCATTCATAAGATATCCGACGAGACCAACGGATAAGATGGCAATCATAATTTCGCTCATCCTACCCCCAATATTATAGACAGACCAAATATAAGCCCCTATCCCCATTCGGCCGCCGACAAACTCCGCACCAATAATACACATCCAACCAACTCCAAGACCGCTCCGAACACCGGAAATTACTCCAGGAACAACAGACGGTAGAAGTACTTTGAGTAGAATCTGTCTTTGGCGTCTCGCTCCAAGTGTCTGAGCAGCCTCAATCAGCAAGGGATCAGCGCTTTGGACTATATGGGCAGTTGCATTAAAACATGGAAAAAAAGCCCCCACGAAAACAACCATTATTTGTACCCAGAAAGTTGGTTGTGGCAATCGGGCAAATAAAATATACCCCAAAGGAATCCAAGCCATCGGAGGGATCGGTCGGCATAAGCTGATGTATAATCCCAAAAAACGATTTAAGCTACGAAAATAACCAAACAAGATTCCCAATGGAATAGCTAGAGCAAAAGCTAATCCTGCCCCTACAAGGAGGGTCGCAAGGCTTGTCCCAATCATTTGAATCAGTGTCAAATTGTAAAGCGGATCACCCTTAATCAATAAGTTGATAAATTTTTGCCACAAAGTGGAGGGTGATGCTGCGATGACTCCCAAGCTAGCAAAGGTCTGCCAGACTAGCAAGCCTGCCAGCCCAGCCGCCAGCCTTTCCCAACCCGGGAGCTTGACCTGGAGACCGCCCTGTCGACTTCGCCGGATTATACTTGAATCGGTCTTAATGCTCTGATCTATACTATACCGACTCATAGTGTTCTCTCCTTCATAAATATAACCTATATATACCTACTTTGCTTGTAAGTGCAAATTATTGTTACGTGCTGCGAGATCCAATATATAACTCTGCACGGTCCCCATACCTGGAATCGCCACCGTTTTACCCTTTAAATCATTGATGGAATGGATAGA
Organism: Bacillota bacterium; assembly: GCA_030706025.1. Lineage (GTDB taxonomy): Bacteria > Bacillota > Desulfitobacteriia > Desulfitobacteriales > Desulfitobacteriaceae > Desulfosporosinus. The sequence continues at coordinate 4,904 of JAUZPJ010000137.1, forward strand.
TGAATTCTTACCCACCACAATAGCGGAACCCTCATCGTTCGAACCAGCAATGGCCCGAATAGCAATCCCGTCGTTGAGCCGTTTCAACACGGCAGGCGCTACCCCTAGATAGGATGCCGTCAACTCTTTTACTTTGAAGGCTTCCATCACAGCCACTCCGTTAGCATAACCTTTGAGTTGGAGATTCCGTCCAGAAACCAGTCCGACTTTGCTAAAGTAGCCTTCCTGAACTGCAATGTACATTGGAAGATGGTGCAGATCCTGATTGATATAACCCAGGTTGACTTGGCGACTGCTAGTAACTGCAGGTGGAACCCAGGAGGGATCTTTTTTCAATTCAGTGTTTACACGGACGACATATTTACTATCCAAGAAATTCTGGAAAAAGGCTTGATCATCCTGATAACCAAGTGTCTTTGGTTCTTTTACTAAGGTGCCGTTTTGGCGCATATCACCTAAAAATGCCTCGAACCGTTTAAGGTCTGGAAAACCCACATACTTAGTGTAATTCAACGCTTCAACAACGGACTTTTTATCCCTACCTGTATAGTCCATTGCATATTTAATCATTTTTTCCTGATTATCCTTATTATTAATGAAGTTGATCGCTTTCACATCAGCCCAAGCTAAAGCGAGAGCCAAATTATCGTCTCCTTCAGTCCCCGCTAAAGCCAGAATACAACAAGGATGTTCTGATGCGACTTCTCCTGATTGCATGAGATAACGGCCAGTTCCTTCTGTTATTGCTTGCGCATTGAAGGGTTCCCAAGCCACAAAGGCATCAATTTCACCTGTCTTTAATTGTTTTAACATATTCGCTGTATTCATTTGAACATAATAAATGCTACCCTGCTGTGGTTGTATTTGTCCTGCTTGCTTTTGGGGCATACATCCACCAATTACCAAAATAATTAAAACAAGTGTCAGAGTCACCTGCCAAAGTTTTTTAATTTTCACGCATTACCCCTCCTTGTCTCTAAAGTGCAACCAGCTTCCTGTAGCTGCCGGGGCATTGCTGTTTAAAACCTTAGTCCCACTAGGTGACTTATATCCCTCAGCCTTTTGGTAAAGCTTTGGGTTAAAATATTCTAAGCCTTTCCAGTTTGACTTATCCTTACAACTAATGCACGGCTCTACTACATCCGGTAAGTTTTTTGCAAAACATGTCTTGCAGAAACTCTTTTCCACGTCCCTCTTCCTCCATAAAAAACATGCTTTTAACCAAGATAGCTAAATTATTATAGTAATGACCTGGTAATTCCATTAATCTAAGACTTCCTTTTGAAATAACTGAGTAAGGAGAAATCCAACGGGAACGAATGTATATCCATTTACCACCCTTTCGTTTACAAATATATTTTCTCATCTGTGGCTAATGGATCATGTGTAGTAAATACGATAACGTTTTCTGTCAAACTGATCTCTTTTAACCGTTTCAATGAACTAAGCGCTTGTTCACGATTTTCTACAATTAACGGTAAAATTAGGCTCTCTAAATTAGCTGGCCGAAAACATGCATCACCCGTAAATAAAGCACTTCTGTTCTCACCTTGAACCAATAATGATTGATGGTCCGATGAGTGTCCGGGTGTAGCTAACATGCGGACCAAGCCATCCCCGAATAAATCATAATCTCCTTTGACAAACACTGTTTTTCTTAGCGATTCATCAAACTCCGCCGTGACGGCTGCATTGGAATTCTCATCAGCCTTGCGATAAATACGTGCTTGGGGCAGCAAACAATTGCCACTGGCATGGTCCAAGTGCCCATGAGAATTAACCACGACGCTAATCTTACTGGGATCATAACCTTTCCGCTTTAGTTCCCCTAAAAGCCCGGTACTTTCGCCGGTAATCGCAGTTAAACCTTCCGTCAATTTTAGGGAGGTTTGGGATAACCAGAGTTCGCTGGGAAGCCCCGTATCAAATAAGATATAGCTTTGGGGATGGACTATTAGAAAAGCAAAAACCGGCAGTTCCAATACCTGGTCATGCGATCTACCGCTAAACACGCTCCTTTCCATAATCAGCCGACCGCACAATAATGGGACAACGGCTAGCTCCCGTTCAAATATCATAATTTAGGACCCCACCTTATGGACATATTCCTCTTCCTAACAAGCTTCAACTAAAATAGCTATACCGACCCCGCCGCCTGCGCAACAACTCGCTATTCCATATCGTCCACCGTAGCGATGCAAGGCATGAATGAGGCGAACTAATTGAATCGCTCCACTTGCTCCCAA